>JAAYWZ010000171.1 GCA_012516175.1 Bacilli bacterium | reverse complement strand
TATAATATAGTATTGTTTAGGATTAATAAACAATTTGTTTAATGTAAAATTACTTATATAATTGTAAAATTTAATTTAAGCGAGAGTGATTCTATGAATATTGGTAGTAAGATTAGGCAATTGAGAATGGAAAATGGTTTAACTCAAGAAGAGTTAGCTGATCGTTGTGAACTTACAAAAGGATTTATTTCGCAAGTGGAAAGAGAAATGACCTCTCCTTCCATCGCAACACTGCAAGATATCCTCGAAGCATTAGGAACAACTTTAAGTGAGTTTTTTGCGGAAGAGGAAGATGAAAAAATTGTTTTTACCAGTGAAGATTTCTTCGAGAAATATGATTAAGATTATAAAATGAAGATTTATTGGATTGTACCTAATGCACAAAAAAATGAAATGGAACCTATACTAGTTGAACTTGAACCAGGTGGTCTATCTTATCGCCATACACCGCATCCTGGTGAAGAGTTTGGTTATGTTTTAGATGGTGAGATTGAATTAATCTATGGTAAAAAGAAATTGCTGGTAAAGAAAGGGGAATCATTTTATATCTTTCCAAACAAGGAACATTATATAAAGAATAGATTAAATAATAAAACAGCTAAAATCTTATGGATATCAACACCACCAAGTTTTTAAGGAGGAGCAAATTGGAAACGAGTGAAATCAAATCGACAAGTTATACGGTTAATAAGATTAAATCTTATAACCAAGGTAGTGTTAAATCAAATAAACCTTTAATTGAAATCATCAATTTATCGAAGGAATTTGATGGGGAAATCGTCTTAAAAGAAATTAATTTAACCATTAAGGAAAATGAATTCCTGACACTTTTGGGTCCATCTGGATGCGGCAAAACAACTATTTTAAGAATTCTTGCTGGGTTCGTTAGTCCAACCAATGGTGATATTCTTTTTGAAGGTAAATCCATTCTTAACTTACCACCTAACAAGCGGCAAGTTAATACTGTCTTCCAACGTTATGCTTTGTTTCCACATTTGAATGTGTTTGAGAATATTGCTTTTGGCTTAAGACTTAAGAAGAAAAAGGACGATGAAATCGTCGCTAAAGTCAAACAAATGTTAAGATTGGTTAAATTAGAAGGATTTGAAAGCCGCAATGTTAATAGTTTGTCTGGTGGTCAACAACAACGGGTTGCGATTGCTCGGGCTTTAGTAAATGAACCCAAAGTATTATTATTAGATGAACCACTTGCTGCTTTAGACCTTAAACTACGCCAAGAAATGCAATATGAACTTAAAGAAATGCAACGAGAAACAGGAATTACATTCATTTATGTAACGCATGATCAAGAAGAAGCTTTAACCATGAGTGACACGATTGTGGTTATGAATAGCGGATTAATTCAACAAGTCGGTACCCCTATTGACATATATAATGAACCTAAAAACCGTTTCGTCGCTAATTTTATTGGTGAAAGTAATATCATTCCTGGACAAATGGTCGCAGATTATAAAGTTAGATTTGAAAATCAAATCTTTGATTGTGTCGACCGTGGATTCCATCCAAATGAACCAATTGATGTTGTCATTAGACCAGAAGATTTACTTATTGTTGATAAAGATAGTGCACCACTAGTAGGAGTAGTAGATTCAGTAATCTTTAAAGGTGTTCATTATGAAATCTGTGTAATCGTTAATGGTCGTGAATATGTGATACATACAACAAAATCCGCACGGATAGGTGATGTGGTAGGTTTAACAGTTGAACCTGAAAATATCCACGTCATGGAAGTGGAGGGAGTAGGGAATGAATAGGACAATCAAATCTTTCCTTTATCCATACGCTATATGGATTGCGATTATGATTGTCATCCCATTCTTCCTCATCTTCTTTTATAGTATCACGCAAAGTAGACCAGATTCTCCTGCAATTTTTCGTTTTACCCTGAAACATTATCGGGAATTCTTTAAAACGGAAAATATTAATATTCTCTCGAAATCTGTTCTCTTAGCTGTTGAAACTACTGTATTATGCTTATTATTAGGTTATCCAGCTGCCTGGATTATTGCCAAGACAAAAGCCAACGTTCAAAACGTCATATTATTGCTGTTTATTTTACCAATGTGGATCAATATGTTATTAAGAACCTATGCTTGGCAAGTGATATTAGGCCGTACAGGTATTTTGTATACAGATGCTGCAGTTGTAATTGGGATGATTTATAACTTTATTCCTTTTATGGTCTTACCAATATATACCGCAATTACCAAGATTGATAAGAGTTTAATTGAAGCTGCTAATGATTTAGGTGCTAATTCTAAAGAAGCGTTTTTAAAAGTTGTGTTTCCCTTATCAATGCCAGGTGTTGTAACAGGAATAGTAATGGTCTTTTTACCTGCTGTTAGTTCCTTTGCGATTCCGCGGTTATTGGGTGGGGGACAATACGTCCTTATTGGTAATTTAATCGAAAAGCAATTCTATTTATTAAATAACTGGAACTTTGGTTCAGCAATATCAGTTATTTTAATGATTCTCATCTTAATATCCATGCGCTTCATGAAAAAATCAGGCGAAATGGGTGGAAAGGGAGGAGCTATCCCATGGTAAAAGGACTAAAACTACAACACAAGATTTATTTAGGATTAATGTTCCTCTTCTTATATGCCCCCATTTTTGTCTTAGTTCTCTATTCTTTTAATGAGTCAGAAGCAATGGGGCGATGGACTGGATTCACACTTAAATGGTACAATGAGTTATTTCGTAATGACACAATTAAAAATGCCTTTTATTATACTATTGTTTGTGCGATAATCTCAACTATTGTATCAACAATCTTTGGTACGGTTGCAGCTATTGGTATCTATTACCATAAAAAACGCGTCCAAGATTATGTTTTAAATGTTAACTATCTACCAGTCATTAATCCTGATATTGTTACAGCAGTATCGTTAATGATATTATATATCTCTGTTGGTATCCAACGTGGCTTTACCACAATGGTACTAGCCCATATCATGTTTAGTACACCTTATGTAATATTAAGTGTATTACCTAGATTGCAAGCAATGGATCCTAACTTAATTGATGCAGCTCAGGATTTAGGTGCTACACCATTACAAGCTGTACGTAAAGTAATTATTCCAGAAATCATGCCTGGCATAGTATCTGGTATGTTAATCGCCTTTACCATGTCAATCGATGATTTTGTGATTAGTTACTTTAACACTTCTGGTGGGGTTACAAACCTTTCGATTGAGATTTTTAATATGGCCAAGCGAAGAGTAAAACCAACAGTTAACGCACTAGCTACGATTATGGTTGCGGTCGTTGTTATGTTTGTGTTCATCATCAATCGTATTGGCAGCAAGAAAAAAATTGAATACAGATTAAAGGAGGAAGAGAAATGAAAAAGTTTTTTCTCGTAGTTTTCACAGTAATCGCAGTTTTCACCATTTCTGCCTGTGGCAAGCAAAATAAAGGTGGCAATGATGGTGGTAAGCAAGTACTAAATGTATTTAACTGGGTCGAATATATTGGTTTAGATCCTGTAACAATTGATGGTGTAACATATGACAATGTTATTGATGCTTTTGAAAAACTTTATGATGTTAAAGTCAATTATGAAACATTCGATTCTAATGAGGCAATGTATACTAAGTTAATTGCTGGAGATGCAAGATACGACGTCATCATTCCTTCTGATTATATGATTGAACGCCTCATTAAGCAAAATCGTTTAAATAAATTAGACTTTAGTAAAATCCCTAACTATAGTTTAATCTCACAAGATATTATTAATAAACTTGATCAAGAATATACTGATATTGAAATGAATGAATATGTTGTACCTTATTTCTATGGTACTGTAGGTATCTTGTATGATAAAACTAAAGTAACAAAGACAGTAGACTCTTGGAGCATTCTTTGGGATGAAGATTATAAGAAAAAGATCTTCATGTACGATAGTCAACGTGACTCCTTAATGGTTGCTTTAAAACTATTAGGTTATTCCATGAATACTCATGATTCCGAAGAACTCCAAGAAGCAAAAGAAAAACTCCTTGAGCAAAAACCTTTAGTTTATGCATATGTTGGTGACAGTATAATCCAACAAATGATTGAAGGAGAAGCTTACTTAGCTGTTGTATATTCAGGTGACGCAGCATATATCATGGATAATAATCCAAATATGGCATATGCGATTCCTAAAGAAGGTACCAACTTCTGGATTGACTCAATGGTCATTCCTACCACCAGTCGTAACGTTGATCTAGCTCACCAATTCATCAACTTTATGATTAGCCTTGAGATTGCAAGAGCTAATACAGAATATGTAATGTATACTACACCAGTTGAACAAGTCTTTGATGAAGTAATTGAGGATGAATGGGCAAATAATATCGCTTATAATCCCACTGTAATTGATGTTTTTGGTGGCGATATTAAAACAGAAGTGTTCCGTGATCCAGGTGATTTCATTAAAGAATATGATAAGATTTGGTCAGAAGTTTTAGCTCCTGAACGCAACTACATCATCCCCATCATTATTGGTGGAGTAGTGTTGGTAGGATTAGTAGCATACTTTGTAGTAAAGAAGAGAAAGAAGAAGGTATATTAATTACTTTTCATAATAGAAATAAACCCTATAGCACACGCTATAGGGTTTTTATACATTAATACATAATTAGTCGATTTTTATAAACAAATTATTTAGCATAGATTATTT
>JAAYWZ010000170.1 GCA_012516175.1 Bacilli bacterium | reverse complement strand
TCTCTTGTTTATAATGAATTAAAACTAAGCCATTTTTAAAGCAAATATCAGGATGTCTCAAATCTTTATTTCTTAATCAACATAATCAAAAAGCGTCCTAATAAGCTTAAAGAGATTACGATATATGTTTTAATTTTTACGAGGATGTCTTCAAGTCATGTTGCTTGTATTTAATAATAAAAATTGCTAATATAAATGTAAGTTATTTCAACAACATGTTGAAACTTAAAATAAAAAATTTGTGAGGAGTATGGTATGAAATTATTAGCAAAGTTTAGTTTTTTCTATAGTATTTTTGGTCTACTCCTTGGTGTTTTTTATCGGGAATTTACAAAATTCAATAGCTTCAAGGGAAATACAGTGTTAGGTGGCTTACATACACATGTCTTAGTTTTAGGTGCATTCTTCTTCTTAATTCTACTATTGCTAGATAAATCCTTTGGATTAACTAAACACAAGAATTTCAATAAATTTTTCATCACTTACAATGTTGGACTAATATTATTAGTTATCTCTATGACCATCCGGGGATGCATTGAGGTATTAAATCCTGACATTTCAGCTTCGCTTGATGCCTCAATATCAGGTATTGCTGGTGTAAGTCATATTATTATCGCTGTAGCTTTTGTTCTATTCTACCTAATCTTATTTAAAAGAATAAATACTGTTAATAGTGAACAGAATTAGAATAACACCAATATTAATACCCCTTTTATTATAAATGTTTAATAAAAGGGGTATTTTTCATTTGATCATTATGAGTTATGAATACTAGTTAAGTCTAATGTATAAATACATGTTTAAGCAAACTCTTGTAGTTAATATTGATTAAATCTTCTATTTATATAAATTTATGTATTGCAAGTAAGGTATTAATTGCGTTTTATAAAACGGATATAACACTATTAATAAAACGATTGATATCAGCTGATTTATTCTCTAACTTTCGCCAATTTTCACTTAAAGGAAAAACTATCCCATCAGGTTTAATGCTTGGCATCTCCCAATCCCCTTTAGATGTTCGATTATCCTCTAACCACATCTTAACAAAGTTTAACTCATTCTCACTTGCATAAGGAGCTATTAATTTAATCGCAATTAAATAACTAATAGTAGCTTTTGAATCAAATAACTTAGGTAATTCATATAGATTTTTATCATAAATATAATAGATTCCTTTTTCCATAATGAAATAAAAATATGCTTGTTTAGCTAATGGCGTTAGCACATCAGTTAATAAACATACCATGTAAAAAGATGATGGTGAAATTTCTCTTAACCCTTTATTACCAAACATTTGCCGATATTGCTTTTTATACTCAGAATAATCAAACTTACCATCATTAATAGACTGTTCAATAACCTGTTTCCATTTCAATTGATTAGTTGTAACTTTTTCATCTTTGATTTTAAATAGATTTAACCAACTAGAAAACATTAATTCTTCGAAAACATCCCAATTTATGACTTTTTCGCGTCGATCAGGGACTATAATTTCCTTATCTAAGCACTTCTTGACATAGTCCAAGCATTTTTTTACTACGGGATGATCATTATTTATATTTAAAAACCACAAGCGTCGTAAAGCCTTTTCTGTCGTAATAGCCTTATCACCACTCATACTATGAAATCTCCCGAATCCCCCATCGGGATTTTGCATTGCTCGTAAATATTCGATTTTCATTAGCTCCTCCTACATATTTTTACACTTATTATATCTACCCTTATTAATAATAAAATTGTACCAAAGAATCCTAAATTTATAAATACTCTTAAAGCATTAACATTAAAAAGAAAACTCCTCCAAACCATATAATGGTTGGAGGAGAATAAATATTTCGTACCTTTACAGTAGAACTTTAAGATTCTATCTTTCAAATGGTTTATTAAAGGAACCAATTTCAATCAAATTTCCTTCAGGATCTGCAATGTAGCATGTTCTTTGTCCCCAAGGTTCGGTGGTTGGTTCTAGCACCGAAGTAGTTCCTAAAGCGATAACTTTCTTGTAAGTTTCATCTACTTCTTCGAAGGTATCAACATATAATGCAATTTCATAATGTCCATTAAGTCCATTAATATATTCATACTTTCTATTTGTCATTTTTTCAAAATTCTTTCTTTCATAAAGCATAAATAATGTCCCATCTTTTATGAGATATACATTATTGGTATTCTCATCATCTTGAATATCAAAGCCAAGAACATCACGATAAAAACGAATCATTTTAGCCATATCATTCACAAATATTCCAATTCCATCTAATTTCATACTGTCACCTCTATATTAATTACTTATTCGTTCATCATAAAAATAAACTTCAGTATTTAATCTATTATTACTATAAAACAATAAAATGTCTCTTAGTTATTAATACCTATATTGATTAATTAAACAATCTAATCAATAGCATTAAAATCATGACTCCTTAAATATATCCCACCATGATAACAGTAATAAGTCTTTACATTCATTGATAATAATTTACACATTGATTTAGTGGCTTTTTCAATATCAAGCGTAAATTGTGGATTTGCGATTACTGGAACACCATTATCTAATACGAAGGCATCGCCAGTTATAATTATGGCTTCATTTTCAACTAATAATGAAATATGTCCTGGTGTATGACCAGGTGTCGCAATTACTTTACATCCTCCATACCAATCCAAGTATTGGCCATCATATAAGAATTCATCAACTTCAACTGGCTCAACTCGTTTAAGCATTTCACAAAAAGCTTTACCAAACGCTTGTTTTTCAAGTGGTAATGTTTTTTGAAAATCTTCAGCCTGTTGTAACCTAAGTGGTTTGGTTGAAGCAGAAATATAAGGAGTTTCCTCTTTTGAAGCATATATCTTTACCCTTTGATTTACTCTTTTAATTTCCGCTGCAGTTCCCATATGATCGTGATCATGATGGGTTAAAACAAGTCCAGTTAAATCTAACAGTGTTAATCCATGCTTACTTAACGCTTTTTCGAGTAATGGAAGTGAACCCATAAATCCACAATCTACAAGTATAACGAAGTTTTCATCACATATAAGGGTAGGATAAATTACTTCTTTAATTTCACCAAAAGGCATTGTGATTGTGAGTCTTATTATTTGATTTTTTATAAAATTTATCTCCAAAATAACTAATCTATAATATATTTAGTTTTTTGCTAAGTTTATCAATTAAATTCTATCACTCATATTTATGAGATTAGAAATTTCCAAAACGATGGTAACTTGAATAAACTTGTCATTCATAATCAGGTATAAAAATTATATCATCATTAACCATATTTGTGTACTTTATTTATTATATGAATATAAAAAACAGTCTATTGAGAAGTGTCCTAGTACCATAGCGTATCCACATTGATACACTCTTTCATTAGACTGTACACCTTTTAATTAATTTACTAAGGTAATTAATATCGCTTATAATTATTCTTTTCATGTCCAAGTTATATTAACTTCTTATCGAATATAAAAAAGGAACTGTAATCACTCCTAAGTTTTAAGAAGTTATTTTTTTACAGCTCCTATGCCTTCAATATGGAGATAATGGTGAGGTTTATACTCTTTTAAACTTTAAACCAATTAAAATAATAATCTTATCGAATATTGTTAGTGAATAATTAGCTTTGTGAACGTTTAAACAAGTCTATAAT
Organism: Bacilli bacterium; assembly: GCA_012516175.1. Classification (GTDB taxonomy): domain Bacteria; phylum Bacillota_I; class Bacilli_A; order Haloplasmatales; family Haloplasmataceae; genus JAAZCR01. Next base: position 176 of record JAAYWZ010000170.1, on the reverse strand, counting down.
ATCAAAATTTGAATTTATTATGTCTAAAGAACTAGCTAATGCTAACATAAAGCAAACAAATAAGCCTGTAATCATATCTAATGGCATGAAAATAACACCTAAAGTTGCTGAAATAAATTTGAAACGAAATATGTCGAAAAATATAGATAATAAAGAATATATAAGTCGAATAATAT
>JAAYWZ010000169.1 GCA_012516175.1 Bacilli bacterium | reverse complement strand
TAATCGTTGTCTAGGTATTTATTTGGATTCATAATACTAGATATTATAATGAAAAAAGGTGCTTAATTCTAGACTTAAATATCTAAATTAAGCACCTTTTTTCTATTTACTAAGGCTGTTTATTTTTTTTACAGCCCCTTTATCATTAATTATTATTCTCCTAAAGAAAACCCATTATCATTAAATGTAATATTGATATCAGGATTTCCAATCATCCAGAAACCATTATACATAGGACTACCAAATCTAACAGTTGCTGAGGTTGGTTTTTCCGTTAATCCTAATGAGCTATAGTGGATAAAGAATTCGATGACGAGAACGTGATTTTCATTATCATATGTAAATGCTGCTTCAGTTACTCTACCTGTTGGAGCAAGTTTTCCATCAAAGATCATAATCCGAACATGTTTATCCATATTGACCCAGAATTCAATATTAGGATTAATCCACCATTCATCAAAATTATTAGTGTAGAGATTTAGTCCACTTGTCAAATCAGCTTTATAATAGCCGTAGACACCATCATCGCCAAGCACGAATTGTATGTCAAAGGTATTGTCATTTTGTGTTAATGTTAATTTATCTAACTCAGGATCCCAATCAGATATATCACCATCGATATCTAATTCGTTAGCTTCGATGAATCCCGTTTTGGTGATGTATTGATATCTCATACCTGGATCAGATTCTGGAACAAACCAGAAATCGCCACCACCCCAAATAGTCCTTTCTTCACCAGGATTCTTCCATGCAAATCCAGCTTCGATATAAGGCGAATCGTAACTATAACCATCAATCATTGCCCATGGAATGAATAATTCAAATGTTGTTTCATGGAGCGAGTCAACAATCTTGGTCGTATACTTAGCAGTTCCTACATGCTCTTGTCCCCATGATTCATAACGTGATACAAAACCATTTGCACTAGCAAAACGTTGCTCACCAGATTTACCTAATCTAAATTCAACATTAGTATTATTGAACCATTCAGGTTTGTTATTTATAACAGGATTTTGATGTCTAGCTACATAAGCGATATATAGACCATCAGGAGCCATGAAGGCATAAACATTTGCATAACGTCCATTATTTGAAGGGATTACGAATGGTCTAGCGAGAATTGCTTCATCCCAATCATCAAGGTTACCATCAATCACTGGACCAGATTTTTCGGCAATCTTATATGTCGCCATATAATCTTCTAATTCTTCATCAAGATATACTTCTGCATTCTTCAATCTTACTTGCAAGTTGAATAGTAGTACTGATGCTTGGGTGATTTCGTCTTCCGCAAAGACATTTTCTGCATATTGGACAACTTTACCATCAGAGATAAAGTATAAGGTTGTTCCTAGTCTAACTACAGATAGTGTTTTATAACTTTCACCATTATAGTTTACATCTCCTAAGTAAACATATTGGCGACTATTTGTAGCTCCCCAGTCCCAATCACCGCCAGATGGACGAACTACATAGTTACCCCAATTATTTGTGAGATTTCCAATCGCGTCAATGAAGAAGTAGACTGTTTTATCACTACTCTTTAATGCAATACCAACTTTAGGGTAATTATCACCGTTATAAATACTACGAACATTAATATCGACAGAGACAGCAAAGTGAGTACCTCTAACTCCATCAAAGTAGATTTGTTGTTCAAATGAACCAGTGTTTTCTACATATCCATCTTCATATGACCAACCAGAGGAACGAGCATAGATACCATAATTACCTAAGTTATCTTGTGCTTCAATTACTTCCAAACCTAAAGCCTTCTTAATTGCATGTACCCATACACCATATCCATCAGGGTTGAGATGTAATCCATCAGGTTGGAAGTAATGTTTAACAGCTTCACCAGCTTGTCCACCTAATATGGTTACTGTATCAATATAATGGACATAATCTTTTTCATTAGCGAGGGTTAGAATACCATTGTTTACAACCTGATATTCAGTGAAGTTATTAGGACGGTAATTGTTAGGTTCAATGGAAATGAAATAGATTTGTGTATCTGGTAATATATCATGTAATCTTTCAATCAAGTTAGTAACATTACTTAGTGTTTCACTGCCACTTAAGCCACCATCATTAATATCATTTACACCGATATGAATTATGAGGTTTTTAGGATTATATAAAGACGCAATTGTGGCGATTTGATCCAACCAGTAAGCTACTTTAGTGCCATCAACACCTAGATTAACTGCACTAGTCTTGAAATCATGATTAAATCCTTTCCAGAATGCTGTATCGATATAAGAATCACCGATGAATAAATAATCAATTTCTTCTGTGTCAAAGCGATATGGTTCAAGATCATCCGCTTCAGTGAGTATGCCGTACTCTTTTGCGATAAAGGTAATATTGAAGGAAGCTAACCCAACTACACCTTTAGATGTTTCTGTTAAACCACTGAAGCCACTACGAACACCAGCACTTTGTCCATTTACATAGAATTCAAAGATACTGCCATAACGATAAACTGCTAATTCAACAAAATTGCCATTTTGATAACTATCTGCAGATGGTAAAGAAGTTAATACTTTTTCCGGCCATTTCCATGAACCATTTTCCCGGTTAACTGTTGCGACATTAATACCAGTCATGTTTGTACCATCACCAATAGCATCGACAAAGAAGAAGAGACCATCCTTACCATCTTCTGTAGTAATCGTAATTCCAAATTTACCATATTTTTCGTTATTAAATACTTGTTTAGCAGATACCTTTACATATGCATAAAATTCAGTTTGACCAGAACGATGCATATAGATGTTATTATCTGTACCTGGAGTTATTTTTTCCATTTCAATGTAAGCATCTTCTGTACCATCGTCATGCGTTAAATCCCAACCTGGTTGATACTCTAATTGTTTATAATTACCGAACACCGCACCTAATTGGACCCAAGGATTTTCAGCATATGTGTCGTCATCTTCAATATGAATGAAAGTTCTTGAATATTCTAAATTGACATCAAAGAGATCTGCAATACCGATACTTGCTATTGTACCTTGATTGTTGTAGAGTGCAGGAACAAAAGTGATGTTCTTATCTTCTTTTGTAACATCAAGAGCAGCATAAGGAATTACTAGTTCAATTTGATAACCTTCAACATATTTACCACCGAATGAAACTTTATCGAATTTAGAGGTTATCGAATGAGTAGTTTGGTTTACATATTGGGTACCATCATGTTTTGCTACTACTAGATCTTTTCTCACTGAGGCATTGATCCGTAGTGTACCAGGAGCAATATTGTCGATACGTTGAATCTTAGATACTAATACTTCAATACCATCAGCATTGAAAGTATTGGTACCTTGATCAATGGATGGATCTTCAACAATTGCTTTAATGTGTAATCCATCATCTTTGTAACTAGTAAACCAATAAGATTTGGCCTTACCTTTAGGTGAATCGACTTCAATTACTAGTTCAGATTCTGGCTTTGATAGTTTTAAACCATCTCCGATTAGTTCTTTTAGTGGATTAACTGTAATTGTGATTGTTGCTGTTTTTATAATGTCTCCTTCTGTATAAGTTACAGTAACACTCGTATCTCCTAAAGCTAGGACTGTCTTGTCATAAGTAACCTTAGAAGTTACGTTTTCAGTTTTTGTTTCTTTTCCAGCTTTGTATGTTGCAATTACTTCAATGCCAGCTGGATTAAATGTTTCTCCTTCTGTGTATTCAATTTTAGTTGGATTCTTGGTTACTTCAATGCTATCTAATATAAAAGTTTGTTTCTTGTTGTTTTTATTACTACATGCACCTAAGGTTAAGACAAGGATGAAAATGGATAAAAGGATTAAGAACTTTTTCATATTATCCTCCCCTATGAGTAATAAATTATTCTAAATTAATAGACTCAATATTAGTAGTTATCTGATAATTAGTAATTCTTACACCTGTTGTAAAGGTTAAAAAACTCACAACGGATTTATTATTTGCTCCAAATCCCTCGATATTAGTAACTGTAGTTATGAGTGTATCATTAGCATAGAATGAGATATTAGCTCCATCACGAAGTATCGCAAGTTTAACATACTCACCATCTTTATATTTTATATCTGGTGCATTGATAAACTTCGCGGATTCCCAATGCCATGTGTTATCAGGTGTTCTTAAAACATAGCCTACTACCTGATTAGTATAATTATTAATGGCATCAACGAAATAGAAGAGTGTATATCCATTGTTTTGAAGAGCAAATCCGAATTTTGGATAAGGATCCCCCAAATCGCGGATTACTGTCGCCTCAACTTGGGCATAGAAGGTGTTTTCATTAAAGTCTTTGAAGTATGCATATTGGTCACCGATAGTCGTATTTTCGATATATGCATCCTCTGTCCCATCATCTGTACTTAAATTCCAACCAGGAGTTGTTCGATATGAACTAGAAGAACCAAAGGTTTCGCCACTAGATTTTGGGACTAACTCACGGATTTTTTGGTCAACTTCATTAGAGTCTTGCGTAGCATAATAATTCTTAATAAGTAATTCCGTGTTAAACGTTAAGAAGCCAACTGTAGCATTATAGTCTTCCGTAAAGACATTGAATTGGTCATAGTAGATATATAGTTTATCATTAGCTAGTAAATAGAACTCAGCACCATCACGAATAATAGCCAATTTGACAAAGTTACCGTCACGATAGGAAATACCAACGTTAGCTACATTTTGTTCAGTTGCATTCCAATCCCAGTCACTATTATCTAATTTCCTTTGTGCTACGCCAATGGCATCCTTTGTATATGTTGGATTAGCATCAACAAAGTAGAAAATGGTGTTTTCTGGACTTGCCACAGTAAGACCAAATTTAGGATAGGGGTCATTTGCATAGGACTTCTGATTAGTTACTGTGAAATATGCCTCAACATAGAATTTTGTTGACCAAATATCTTTGAAATAGGCATATTGATCATAAGGCCAATTTTGAATTATATATGCATTTTCTGTACCATCATCATGAGTAACATCATAACCAAAGTTCGTTTTTAATAATCCATTTGAACCGATCGTATGTCCTTCAATAACCAGTGCAGGAGAAACTGGTACAGGATTTTCATAAGAATACTCCGTAAATTCTGTAACTGGTGCTAGATTAGTTCCCTCTTTACCTAAAACAACTATTTCTGGAATACCTAACATGTAATCTTTAACTGATGAAATGACAATTTCGATTTTGTTAATTGGTATTTCCGCAAATTCTACAATAACTGCTCCACCAGGTCGCATCGCATTAATATTACCATCTACATGCCAATCCCAATCATAATCTAAGTCTTTAATTGTGACTTTTTCCGTATTACCCTTTGTGTCTTTCTTAACATATAGATTTACTTCAGCTACATCAAGGAAGGAATCTTCATACCAAATACTGTTATATATCATAATGTTACGGGCAATCATAAAGTCATCAAAAGTTAATGTTATTCGTGATACACCTTCATTTGCCCGATACTCCGGAATGGAATCATAACTTAAGTATGACATTATTCCATCGTTTAAGTATCTAACATTAGAATCCGATGCTGTATTATTAGCAGTAATCTTAGCTAGTGGTGCAATATTCTTATAACCAGATATTAGTTCAGGCAGGGGTTGTAGTGAATAAGTGGGTCCGTTAGTATGTAATACTTTTTGGCCATATTTTTCTGTTAAGATGACATGATCAAATGCTAGGGCACGTCCTTCTGAGATATCAGTTCGATTTAAGAAGGTATGGTAAGCTATCATTAACTCGTCGCCAACTTGCACGAAGGAATGATGCCCAGCACTAGTAACATGGCTCCACATGCTGTCCGTCGCAATTACGGTACCACCCTTTTCAGGAGCTATCTTCATGAAGGTGCCAAGAGGATGGTTAGATAGAGCTTGTCTTACCTGATACTTTTCATCTGTATAACCATATACAGAGAGTGTCAAGTAATAAGTACCATCTTTATAGTACATGAACGGTCCTTCATTTATTGTTCCTTCAGGAACCCGTTGATTAATATCATTATTACGAGCAGCTTCTAATGATAAATAACCAACTGCAGTCAGTTGCGTTAGAGTGCTATAATCAGGTGTAAACCAATCCTTCATTTTAACACCAAAGATTTCCGATTGATTAAAACTGTCATAGTAACTAAAATACATGTACTTTTCCCCAGTAACTGGATCGATAAATGGTGATGCATCAATCGCATGACGGCGTGCAATACTTTTATTAATCGCAGGATTATTACTGGTGAAATCAAATACTGGTTGATTAGCATAAAGCATTTTACCATCGGCATTCCGTATTTTATCTGGTGAAATGAAAGGACCTTGAGGATTCTCTGAATATGCAACCGATAATTGCATTAAATTTGAACCCATGGTTTGTGCATTGTAGAACATATAATATAGTTTATCTTGGGGATCGTAGATAACTTCTGGTGCCCAGTAGTTGATAGTTGCCCATGTGTTATTAAAATCAGGTTTAAATGCTACTCCCATTGATTCCCAGTGGGTTAAATCTTTTGAACGCCAACTTTGGAATCCGTATACTCTAATGTCATCAGAAGTACCATATGCATAGAAATAGCCAGCTTCTGGTCCTTCCTCAATATAGATAACGGATGGATCGGCAACCTGAAACTCTAATGTATTCAAATAATACAGATTAGAATTGTAGTTTTTATCTTTACTTAAAAATTGCTCTTTATAGCTAAATGTTCCTTTAATTGTTTTCTTATTTTGCTGACATCCTACTAGAAGTAAGACAAGCAGGATAATCGCAAATGAGGTAATTCTCTTCATTTGTTTAACCTCCAAATTATAATTTCATTCCCGTTGTCACAATACCTTCAATAAAGTAGCGTTGCGCAAAAATATAGATGATTAAAGCTGGAAGTAAGACAATAATCGAACCAGCCATTAATGTGTTAATTTCAGCCGCATAAGTACCAGCAAAGTTTCTTAAGGCAATTTGTACAGTATATTGCTCTGGGTCTTGGAGATATATGTAAGGTGCAAAATAATCGTTATAACCACCCATAAAACCTAAAATACCTTGAGCGATTAATGCTGGTTTTGAGAGCGGAACCATAATATGGAAAAATATTTTAATATGATTCATCCCATCAAGTTTTGCAGCATCTACTAAATCTGTTGGAATACCTGTATAATATTGCCGCATGAAGAATGTGGCAGCAGCTGCACCGAACATCCCAGGTACGATAATTGGTAAAGGTGTACCTGTCCAGCGAATCGTATCATACATAACATAAGAAGGTGCTACCATTACAGTACCAGGAATTAACATAGTGATTATCATAATAGTAAAGAGAGTTTTCTTACCTTTAAAGTCTATCTTCGCATATGCATACCCCGAGATACTCGAAAATAACAAACCAAGTATCGTTGTTGGAACTACAAAGATGAATGTATTGATAAAACCTCGTAGTAATAAAGGTAAAGTACTAGCGAATGATTTGAATGTTAACGCATTAATATAACCTTCAATTGAAAACTTTTTGGGAATAAACTTAAATCCTAATGAGTTAGCTTCTTGCCAAGTTCTAATTGATGTTGAAATAATAATTGTAAATGGAAGTAAAATCCAAATTGCAAAGACCACTAAAACTGCATATATCGATAATTTAGACAGTAATCTAATGATCTTTGTTCTCTTAACTAACTTTAAATTATCATTTCTTTGCCTAATCATAGTTCACCCAATACCTCGATGTTAAGAAGTTAATTGAAGTAATGATAGTAATAATAATGGCAAGAATCCATGAAGCTGCCGCAGCTATTCCCATTTGATTTACATAACTAAAGACATTACGATAAATATAATAAACAGCAGTTAATCCTGCATCATCTGGTCCTGTACCACCGTTAGCTAAGATATTTGGTACTGCAAATGCTTGTAGACTACCGATCAAACCCATAGTAAATAGATAAAAGGTAGTTGGGCTAATGGCTGGTAGCGTAACATGCCTAAAACGTTGCAAGGCATTAGCACCATCAATTTCTGCTTGCTCTAGTAGCGTTCTTGGTACGTTAGTAAGTGATGCTGAATATAACACAATACCGTATCCTGTTCCTGACCAAATATTCATAATGATAACAGATATCCAGAAGGTTTTTTCAGTACCTAACCAATCAATAGCATCTTCCCCTGTACGTCCAATCCATTGGTTGAGTACACCAAAATTCGTATTAAATATCCACTGCCACATGTAAGTTACCGCAACTACGGAACATACAAAGGGGATAAAATAGATTACTCTAAATGTTTTTGCACCCTTTAGTCCTTTTGATAATAGGTAAGCAATAAGAAGGGATAGGACAAGAGATACTGGCATAGATAATGCCATTATCATCGTATTTCTTAATGATAACCAAAACTTTGGATCTTTTATTACTTTTATGTAATTTTGAAGACCAACATATTCCATTCCGATAAGTGAATAGCCATTAACATCATTAAAAGACATAATAATCGCAACAATTAACGGAATGAAACCAAAAAGCAAGTATCCAACTAATGGTGTGATGGCCATGAGGATACCTGCGAGGTTCTGTAGGAAATGGTTTACCTTTCGTCGTTTTGGTTTTTGAAATGTATCTGTCATAGCATATTACTTCTTTGTATATTGATATAAAACGTTTTGCGTAGACTTGTATTCTTGCGATTGATTGAATTCAGTAAGTGTCATTACACCATTTCTAACAGAACCATTCAAAAGACCTGCCCAAGGGTCAATCCACGCTTTATCACGTAAATACCACCAGTCACCTGGTTTTTGATTCTTTGCTGCATCTAAGAAAATTACTGAATTTCTAGGATTCTTGTCACTTTGTAAGAAGTCTTCAGTTTGTGATAAATGAACTTGTGAAGGAATCGCAAACCCACTCTTTGCTTGTTCGAGTTGTCCAATCGAGCCACCGATATACTCTACAAATAACCAACTTGCGTTCGGTTTCGTAGTTTTGGCATTAATAGCTAAAGCTACAGAGCCACTGTGACCTGCAGGTAAACCTTCAATTTTTACATCACCATTTTCATCATACTCACGGTAAATTGGTAATGGTGCAACATCCCATTCATATTTACCATCCATTTGTTTTCTAAAGTTTGGTACATTCCAACGACCATCAACTAACATCGCAATAATACCATTCGCAAAGGCTGTGGTCTTGCCAGAATCACCACCGATAGATGTAGGTGTTGGTGTAATACCATAACCATAGAGTTCTTCACCATTTACTCTATCAACAAGGACTGATTTCTTTTGGCTTAAGCGAACAAACTCTACAAAGGCATCTCTTTGACTAGGTAATTGATAAAGTATACCATTATTGACAGCAGTTAGAATTTCAGGTCTGAGTTCTTTAGTATTTATATCTGTAAACTTGTCATAATAAGTAATAATTTCACCTGGTTGATATGTTTTACCATTAACAGTAAATCCTTCTGTAGCTGTCTTCATCACAATAAAGTTTGGGGTAGGATCCATGAGGGTAAATTCATAATATCCACCATTAAATGTTGGGTCATCGGTTGGAATATATTGAATTACGTCTCCACCTACGGTCCAACCATAACTGAACCACCATTCTGTAAAGAATCCATATTTAGCTTCTGAGTTTTCTTGTATATGTAAACTAGCTTGTACAGTTTCTTCCCAGTTCATCGCAATCTTATTATTAAAGATGAGCTTACCATTAAGTTCAAAAAACCCTTTATGCTTAACTTCACCAGTGATGCCATAATCAGCTTTAGTTTTACCTCTAGCATCTGTTGCTCCATTATTGAAAGCTTCTAAGTCTTCTGGTGCAACGGAGATGACAGTAATACCTGCTTGTTTAAAGAAGGTTTCATTATAATAGATTACAGTAGGACCAATATCCTTAGGAATCCCCCAGTAATGAGCATTAGGTCCATCTGATGTTTTCGTTGTAACATCATACAAGTAGCGATTAATCGAAGATGGCCACATTTCGTCAACATTGATATATTCAGAGTTTTCAATGTATTCATCTAATTGAAGTAAGTAACCTAATTCCGCTAACGCTTTGAAGTCAGAATCGCCTACATATACCACATCAGGGCCTCTAGTACCTTGTAAACCTAATCTTAGAGCATCACCATACCCATCAGGTGATTTTTGGACATAGCGTACTTCAACATAACCCTCATATAGTTTGTTGAACTCTGTAACTAAATGTTCAAAAACCTCTTTTTCTACAGAATCACCATAGCCCCAGAAAGTAATAACTGATGCTTTTTCAGGTCTTTCTCCGGGTGTAATATCACCACCGTTATTTTTTCTGCATGCAGTGATTGTAAGCAAGAGAATTAATGACATAAAAATGTATAGTTTTTTCATACTCTATCCTCCCTGAAATCATTTATATATACTGATAAGCATTTTAGTTAAAAATTATCTAATTTATCTCATAATTTAATAATTAACACTCCCTTCTTAAATCATATGCAATTTATTTAACAATCGCTTTTGTATGGCATGTGGAATATAATCAAAAGTAATCGTTATATAAACTGACTCTTTTTTCTCTTTCTTAGTAAACGTTTGAATTAACATAATAACATGTACTTGGGTTAAGAGATTATGTATATTTTATAAGTGTATAGTTTATATAATTCAGTTTACTTGAAAGATACATAGCCCTAATTATAACCGCAGCATTATTTGCAATTTGCTTTTTCTAAATTTTTACTAAAAATGTTTCATGTACTTTCGTGATTACTTCTGCATCTGGTTCTTTCATTCTTCTTAATAAAACATATACAGCATCATCAATCATGGCACGTTTATTCGTACCGATAGTTGTAAGGCCAACTGGTATAATTAATCTCTCCCCAATATAGTCATATCCTGTTACTTCAATGTTTTTATCTGGATATACTTGTTTGATATAAACCATTGATTCATAGGCCATTGAATCATTAAAGCAAAAAATGGCAGTAACACCTCGTGCTATCAAATAATCAATTTGTTGTCGTAAACTATCTTCAAAGTGTTCCATGTATCTGATGTGATCTTCTGGAATATCAATACCTTGCTTCTGATAGTAATTTATTAATCCTTGGGCTCGTTGAACAGAACAAAGGATATCATTAGGAACTCCAATATAACCAACATTTCGATGTCCATTCTTATATAAATATTCACCCATGATGCTTCCACCCTGAACATCATTTGTATAGACGGAATCAACACCAATATCTTCTCCTTCACGACCTAGGATAACCATTGGTATACCATTTTTCTTCGCAAGATGGACAACATCACGATTTGGTTTTAAAAAGGTTATTATTCCATCAAGTCTTCTAGCAGCCATTAAATTAAACACTTCCACATTTAACTTGGAACGATCACCAAAACTAGTAAAGATCATGATTTCGTAACCAACATCATGGAGTTTTTGATGGAGGATTTCTATCATAATCATGAAATAGGGATTGGCAATATTGTCATACATAATGCCAATAACCTTAGTTGATCCACTTCTTAAAGATGAAGCAACTGCATCTGGTATATAGCCCATTTCTATCGCAATACGTTGAATCTCTTGCCTTGTCGCAAGTGAGATATCTTCTTTATTCTTTAAAGCTCGAGATACGGTATTGACAGTTAGACCTACCCTATCAGCTATATCTTTTAGTACTACACGACGCTGTTTCATTAGCTTAACACCTTCTTTTTTCATTAACGTTAATGTTATCGTATAAAAAAATAAATGTAACTTCTAATACTATAAGTAAGCGTTTTACATTATCGTTCATGTTAATTGTATTACACTGTTTTTCAATTGTCAATAATTAGCAAAATAAAAAAGTTATGATACTTATGTAAAATAAAATAAGTGTGAAAACTGAGTATTCACACTTTTTTAAAAAGACTCTTATCTTATTATCGAATAAACTATCATTCGTTATCATAATTTGTATGATAAATAATTATATCCATAATATAATTATCATCATAATAATCTAAATCATAACTGCCATAATTTGGACAAATATATGATTCCTGCCAACTCCAGAAATTATAACTTCATTCAAGGCAGTGATATAAAAGACTTTGGATTTCTTCATTATATTCGTAGTAATCTAAATCACTACTATTGCAATTAGGACAAAAATATGTCATTCGCTAACTTTGGAATTGTAAACCACATTCACGGCAATAATAAACAATACTTATGATTTCCTCAGCTATTTAATCAAATTCTACATATTCAAACTCATCCTCATAACTCATAATCATCCATCTCTCCCTTGGTATTATTTTACATTATATTGATTAATTTGACAATGAATACAAAATAAAAAACCTGATACTGAGATATCAGGTTTCATTCAGTGCGGGCAGAGGGACTCGAACCCTCACGGTATACACCATATGCTTCTGAGACATACGCGTCTACCTATTCCGCCATGTCCGCAGGACGTTATTATTATAATATGAAAATAACGAAAAATCAATTCTATTTAGTTGGTAGTTCTAAGGTTCTATATAAATACATATTTTAGGATTTTATTGATATTTATAAATTATAAATAGGATTTTTTATTATCAAATAGTATAATTAAGTAAATATAGATTTCTACAATGGTTGCGTCAATAATTATG
>JAAYWZ010000168.1 GCA_012516175.1 Bacilli bacterium | reverse complement strand
ATGCCACAGTACTTGAAAAGTACTCAATAGAAAATATCAAAATTTGACAAAAAAATGAATAAAAAAAGTCCTTATAAAAGGACAATTTGAATATTAAATATTATAATGACCTTATAAAAGTGTCAAACTTCCGATTGGTGAAATAAGCAACTATGCACTTTTCATAAAATATGGGGAGATTTAAAAAAATTTTTCCTACAGTAACTTGACACTATCATATACATTATATATAATATAACAAGGAAACTCTAAATTAAATTAAAAATTCATAGATACAAAAAAACATGTTGTATATCGTAATTATTAGTAGTATAATTATTACTAATAACTCTTTTCAAATATCATTATTAAGTTCATAGGGGAGAATCTTATATGAAAATCGTTGGTAACATCATTTGGTTTATTCTTATTGGTATTTGGTCTTGGATTGGCTGGGTTCTTATAGGTTTAATCTTCTGCATTACTATTATTGGAATTCCCTTTGGAAAGCAATGTTTCAAAATTGCGAAGTTATCAGTACTACCATTTGGAAAAGATGTTGATGTTAACTTTAATGCTCATCCAATCGCAAATATTCTTTGGTTGATAATCTTTGGATGGGGATTCGCCTTAGGTTATCTTATTTCGGCTCTAGTTTACTGCATTACCATTATTGGTATTCCTTTTGGAATACAAAGTTTCAAGTTAGCTAAACTTTCCTTACTTCCATTTGGTGCTATCATTAAGTAGTTTTTAAAGATTTTATTTAATTATCAAAAACATTTCAATTGTTAATATTAAGATTGAAATGTTTTTTTATTTTCATTATGTAATTTGTTAAAAAAATGTACAACAGTTGTTAAAAAATATACTATATAAAAAAATTCTAGAATTATAATTTTCACAGTAGTATAATATCTTTTGTTTTCAATATGCTCTAAATGAAGGTGAAATAAATGACATATAAATACTTATTAGACATCGCATTAATCTTACTATCAACTAAAATATTTGGTCTTATCGCGAAAAAATATCGCATGCCACAGGTAGTTGGTGCTCTACTTGCAGGGATTATCTTAGGACCAGCTTTATTAAATGTATTACAAGAAACTGAGTTCTTAACTATGGTTGCTGAATTGGGAGTAATCGTTATAATGTTTACTGCTGGTCTTGAAACAGACATTAGAGAACTAAAGAATGCTGGCAAAACTGGTCTTCTAGTAGCATTAATTGGGGTATTAGTTCCACTTTTTATGGGTGCGGGACTGATGTTTTTATTTACAACAGGCGATTTCGCTTTTGATGGTAATGTTATTTTAAGAAACTTTTTTGTTGGTGTTGTTTTAACTGCCACTTCCGTTAGTATTACAGTTGAAGCACTTAAAGAAATGGGGAAGTTAAACACTAAAGTAGGTAATACGATTCTCGCAGCCGCAATCATCGATGATTTATTAGGGTTAATAGCCTTAACAGTTATCACTAGTTTTGCAGGAGCTAATATTGAGATTTATCAAGTTATCTTGAGAATAGTATTATTCTTTATTGTTTCCTTGGTTATTAGTTTCTTGTTTTATCGTGGTTTAAAATGGTATATAAATTACGTAAATGATCGTGATTTACATCGTTTTCCTATTATTGCGATAGTCTTATGTTTACTTATGAGTTATATAGCTGAAGAATTTTTTGGTATTGCTGACATAATCGGTGCATTTGTCGCTGGTGTAGTAATTTCTAATACTTCTAAAGCTAAATATATCGAATCAAAGATAGCTCCATTATCCTATTTGTTCCTATCACCAATCTTTTTTGCGAGTATCGGGTTTAAAATGGATATTCCCGAAATGTCATTATTTACATTATTCTTCACAATGATTTTGGTACTAGTAGCTATTGTGTCAAAGCTAATTGGCTGTGGGTTAGGTGCTAAAGTATGTGGATATAAGTTTAAAGAGAGTTTACAAGTTGGTATTGATATGGTCTGCCGTGGTGAGGTCGCATTAATAGTCATCAATAAAGGTTATAGTTTAGGTGTTATAAATGCAACGCTTTTTGGACCTGTTATCATCATGGTAATTGTTACTACGTTAATAACCCCGATTTTATTAAAGTTAGTTTTTGCGAGGAGTCTTACTTTAGAAACCTCAAGCACATTAGTGGAAAAATTAGAGGAATTTGAAGAAGTTGATAAATTAGAAGATAAAATATTAGTTATATAATTAAAAACTAAAGGGACTAGATTTACTAGTCTCTTTAGTTTTTTAATACATGTATTATATTTATATTTATTAGCT
>JAAYWZ010000167.1 GCA_012516175.1 Bacilli bacterium | reverse complement strand
ATGATATACTATACTAGTATACAAGATAAAAGTAAGAAGGTGAATTAAGTGGTTAAATTTGCGATTGTTGGAATCGGTACAATGGGTAGTAATCATGCTCGTAACTTTAATGAGGGTAAAGTTATTAATGGTCAACTAGTTGCTGTATGTGATATTAATCCAGCGCGACTTAAATGGGTAGAGGAGAACCTGAATCCCGAGATCAAAAAGTATCGTGATTATGATGAAATGTTAGAAGCAGGTGGTTTTGAAGCGGTGATGATTGCGACACCACACTACTTACATCCACCGATGGCAATTAAGGCTTTGAATAAAGGTTACCACACTTTAATTGAAAAACCTGCAGGAGTTTATACCAAACAAGTACGAGAAATGAATGAAGTCGCAGAGAAACATCCTGAGTTAGTGTTTGGTTTAATGTTAAACCAACGCACCAATCCACTCTATCAAAAAGCACGTGAAATTGTGCAAAGTGGTGAATTAGGAGAAATCAAACGTACCAACTGGATTATTACTGATTGGTATCGTCCTCAAGCTTATTATGATCAAGGCGGATGGCGGGCTACTTGGTCTGGTGAAGGTGGAGGTGTGTTAATCAATCAATCACCGCACCAACTAGATCTTTGGCAATGGATTTGTGGGATGCCTAAAACAATGAGAGCTTTCTGTTACTTTGGACGTAACCGTAAGATTAGTGTCGAAAACGATGTGACTGCTTTCTGTGAATATCCAAATGGCGCAACAGGTGTATTTGTGACTTCCACTCACGATTATCCTGGTAGTAACCGCTTCGAGATTTCTGGGGAAAATGGTCAAATCGTCATTGAAAATAGTAAATTAATCTTAAGAAAATCTAAAATGAATGAAAAAAAATTTAATGAGACTAATAAAGAAGCTTGGCATACACCTGGATTTGAAGTTTTTGAATATAAAGAAGCTAATGACTGGGGTATACAACACGTTGAAATCTTTAATAACTTTATTAGAACTATTCAAACAGGGGCACCGTTATTAGCTCCTGGAGTTGAAGGTATTAAGAGTTTAAAGATTGCCAATGCGATGTTACTCTCAACATGGTTAAATGAGACTATTGATATAGAGAACCTCGATGAAGAGTTATTCTATCAAGAACTGCAAAAACGAATCTTGGAAGAAAAACAAAGTAGTCATTAAAAACATTTATAAGATAGTTGCAAAATATATACGTAAGTATTAATCATGCCCAACAAAGAACTAGTAAATCTCGTATTATCTATTCTAAAGAGAAATGGGTGAACTACATGAAAATGACATTTAGGTGGTATGGACCAAATGACCCCATTCCCTTACAGTATATTAAACAGATACCAGGTATGACTGGTGTTGTTAGTGCCATCTATACTGTTCCTGTGGGAGATGTTTGGCCAAGAGAAGATATTTATAACCTAAAGAAAATGGTAAACGATGCAGGTTTAGAACTAAAAGTAATCGAAAGTGTACCAGTGCATGAAGATATCAAATTAGGTCTACCTACACGTGAGCGTTATATCGCTAATTTTGGCGAAACAATTCGTCGCTTAGGTGAAGCAGGTGTTGAAGTAATCTGTTATAACTTTATGCCCGTTTTTGACTGGACAAGAACACAATTAAATTATGTATTAGAAGATGGGTCAACCACACTCATTTATGATAGTACGCAAATAAAAAAAATTGAGCCTAATAATGGTGACTTAGAACTACCAGGATGGGATTCATCTTATACAAAAGAAGAATTAAAGGATTTACTTAATAAGTATCGTCAAATATCAGAGGAAGATTTATGGTCTAATCTAGAATACTTCTTAAAAAAGATTATTCCCATCGCTGAGGAATGTGGTATCAAAATGGCCATTCATCCCGATGATCCACCATGGTCAATTTTTGGGTTACCACGGATTATTACGAATGAGGAAAATATTGAGCGATTACTAAAAATAGTAGATAGTCCATATAATGGAATCACAATGTGCAGTGGTTCATTAGGATGTGCCAGTTTTAATGATTATGTGAAAATGGTTCGTAAATTTGGTGCTATGGGTAGGATTCATTTTGCGCATCTTCGCAATGTGAAATTACTAGGTAATGATTCCTTTATGGAAACAGCCCATTATTCCGCTTGTGGTAGTCTTGATATGGTCGAAATACTAAAAGCTTATTATGAAGTTGGTTTTAAGGGCTATATTCGTCCAGATCATGGGAGAATGATTTGGGGAGAACAAGGAAAACCAGGTTATGGGTTATATGATCGTGCTTTAGGTGCGATGTATTTATTGGGTATTTGGGAAACCCTAACGAAGACAAGTAGGTGAAATAAATGAACAAACCTGATTTGAAGAATAAAGTAGTTGTTGTTAGTGGCGGTACAGGTGTACTTGGTTCATATTGGTGTAAAGCATTGGCTGAATGTGGGGCTAAGGTTGCTATTCTTGGTACAAATTTAGATAAAGCACAAAAGTTAGTTAAAGAGATTGAGGAAATCGGTGGAGTTGCTTTAACTGTTCAAACTAATGTTTTGGATAGACAATCACTAATTGAAGCAAAGAAATTTATTAATGAAACCTTTGGAACCTGTGATATCTTGATTAATGGTGCAGGTGGTAATCATCCTCAAGGAACTACCACTAAAGAGTACTTCGAGTTAGATGACATAAAAAAAGATGAACTTTTAACTTTCTTTAATCTACCTTTAGAAGGTTTTGAACATGTCTTCGACTTAAATTTAATTGGTACACTTCTAGCAACCCAAGTATTTGCTCAAGATATGCTTGGCAAAAAGGATGCTACGATAATCAATATCTCTTCAATGAACGCTTTTAAACCACTTACGAAAATTCCCGCTTATAGTGCTGCCAAAGCTGCCATTAGTAATTTTACTCAATGGTTAGCAGTCCATTTTGCGAAAGTTGGCATACGTGTTAATGCGATTGCACCAGGCTTTTTCTTAACTAGTCAGAATGAAAATCTTTTAATAGATAAAGAAGGTAACTTAACAGACAGAGCCCATAAGATTATAAACCATACCCCGATGGGGCGTTTTGGTAAGCCTGAAGAGTTAGTTGGCACGTTACTATATCTCGTTGATGCTGAAGCATCAGGATTTGTGACTGGCATAGTCATTCCTGTTGATGGAGGGTTCTCCGCTTATTCAGGTGTATAAAAGTAAAAGTACCTCATCTCTCAAAATGAGAAGATGAGGTATTTTTTACTCTTTGATGAATTCTATTTTTAATGGTCCTTCATACAAGCCGCCACCAACAGTGGCATCATATACTCTAATACTAATAACATTTACTTGTCCTGGTTTAATTAGCTGAGAGGGAACTGTATATATTCTTACTGTTTGCCAAGCGGAGATCATCCCACGGTTTCCATCTGGCATAGTCCCTGAACTGCCTATCAGGTAACCATTAAAGTATGTTTCATCACAATCATCGATTTTTCCTAGGGTAATTCTAATAGAATATCCTGCAAGTTCAGGTGGTAGATAAATAGCTTTACGATACCAACCAAAAACATAATCTTCATAATAATTTGATGTTTCTTCCCAACTACCTGGTAAAATTACTTCTTGCCAACTAGAATCATCATAATCTAACTCTTTATAGATTAGATTGTCACCCTTTTGAAACTTCCACAGATTTAATTCAAGTTCAGGATGACTGATTAATATAGGTGACAAATCACCGACTGTAATTTCATAAAAACCATCGCTAGGTAGTTGATATGTAAAGGTCACATTTTTACTATAACCGCCAAGTTTGCTAGAGAGGTTTAATTCTCTTTCTTCGATAACTTGTTTATTGATGATTAAAGGTACTTTAGTACTACCGGGATAGGTGCCAGTATTGGTTATGGTAGCGGTTATATAAAGAATATTATCTATTAGATGGACTTTTAGGTCACTATAAATAAAGGTGGCCTCTTTTGCATTGACTATTATTGTTCTTTCTTCTAAATCATTTATTTTTATTCTATATGTACCTACATCAAAGAAGAGTTTATCATATGATAATGTGACTTGTTCTGATGCATAAGGATTTAACCTAAACACTTGATTATCTATTAGTTTATCATTTATATAAAGACTTAGTTTTTTGCCTTTAATAACATTACTAGTGTTTGTAAGGTTAAGAGTTATTTCCAAGGTATCATTCGACTTAATACTAGATGGTACATCATGATAAGTAACTACAATATCTCCCTTTTGATATTTAGGATATGAATTGTTTTTAGCGGGATATATTCTAATTGCTTCACCTCCACCCTTTGCTAGAGAAAGGGTAAGGGTATCTTCATTAGTAACTTTTACTATGCTAATTGAAACCCCGTTAGGATTAGTTTCCCATTCAACATCTTTACTATCCGCATAGATTTCTGCAACATATTCCTTATTTGAGTCGAGGAAGTTCAATGGTAAGGTCAATTCACGGGCTTCCTCATCGGTGATGCTTCCAATAAAGAATTCATCATCCTTCCTTCTTACCACTGTAATATAGTCACCAATTTCTCCGTGGGGCACAAATGTATCATCCCAAGTCGTAGGCACATCTCTAATAAACTTAAATTCAGGTAGTAATTCTCCATAAGCATCTAAATAATTTTCGGGTAGATCACTTACCATCTGGATTGGACTATAAAGCACAACATAAAGTGCTAGTTGTTTCGCTCTTGTGGTATGGACACGATTATCAGGACGATCTTCAAGCAAAACATCAAAGATACCAGGAGTATAATCAAATGGTCCCGCAAGTCCCATCGTGAAGGGTAAGATAGTAGTATGTTCTGGGGGATTTCCTTCACTCCATGCTTCATATTCCGTTCCCCTAATACTTTCTCTTGATACCCAGTTTGGATAAGTGCGCTCTAATCCTGTACCTTTTACGGGCTCATGGGTATTAATCATGATTTGATGATCTAACGCTCTTTTTATGACGTTATTATAATGATTTACCATGTATTGCCCATGATGATTTTGTCCACTAGGATTCTTAATACCATTGTCAGCAACGTAACCTGTTTTAACCATATGAACACCAAGTTGTTGATAATATTTAAAAGCTTGGGTCAGTTGGCGCTCATAATTTAGAATATCACCACTTGTTTCATTATGGATTATGTACTCAATACCAAGGGCTTTGGCATATTGGACAACCTGTTCTAAATCAAAATCAGGATAAGCTTCAGTGAAAGAGAAGAGATGTCCATTATCATACCAATTCCCATCCCAACCCTTATTCCAGCCTTCAACTAAGAAACCTATTGGTTCTTTACTGGTATCAAAATGACTTGCGATAAAGTTTAGGTACCTTAAGGCATTTTCCGTCGTGGCTCCATGGTTACTACCACTTGACCAGGTTGATTTACCAATATGCATCTCCCACCAGATGCCCATGTATTTCATTGGTTTAATCCAAGAAGTATCCTCAATAACACAGGGGTCATTGAGATTCAGGATTAAACCTGATTCAATTAAACCACCAGGAGTAGTGCTAATTTGAATTGTGCGCCATGGTGTCTGAATAGGTAGGCTACCCCTAACTTTAACACCATCTGGCCAAGGAGCTAATTCACTAACAAACTTATAATTATCATCACTCTTTTTTAAGGCCATTGATGCATAATTTAAGAGTTGGGCTTCATGCAACGCTATATAGAGATTAGAAGTGGTTTTAATGGTCATAGGAGTATTGGCTATAGAAACTTCTGATAAATTGGTTTTCTGATACAGTTTTTCTAAACTGTTCCAATCATTCTCTGCCCACCAAACAGTATGATCATCAGTAAAAGTAAACTCTGTTAATTCACTCATGATTTCAATTTTATCTAGATAATCTTGTTTAGGTAGTTCATAACGAAAACCAACACCATCATTAAAAACACGAAAGATTAGATTCATTTTCCTTGGTGATTTCGTATCCGTTTCTTCTAAATAAATTATTAACTCATTATAATTATTAACATACTCTTTTTTTATACCCCAGACGGTTTGCCACTTCTCATAGTAAGTATTTTCTTTATAGTCAGTTATTTTCAAGTTATTTGAAAGCGGTGTGGTATTCTTAAAAGTAAAACCAAGTTTGGAAGGTTTAATAAGCACTTCTCCTTGATAAATAACAGAATATGTAGGTTCTTTATCTTGATTTAAACTAAAAGTAACAGTAATCTCTTGATTTGGTGAGCTTACTGTTAGCGTAGCTACTCGTTTCTTATTTTTACATGAGCATAAAGTTATTATGATAATTAGTACGAAACAAAGGTAAACCAACTTTCTCAATCTCCTCACTCCTAGATATTTTTTCAACTGTAATGATATAAAAAGTCATAATTTGATAAAATGGTTAAAAACAGTTTTTTTTTGCCTAATTCCTACTTTTTAAATAAGAGTGAAGAATTTATTTGTTTTCATATTATTTTGCATTATTAACAAGTAAAAAAAGTAGTTTTTGGACAAAAAAGTCTTAGTTTGTACATTTTATTATATAAATCTCCTGATTACAATTAAACTGAATACGTTTACATTTATTTAAAAAAGGGGAGGATAATTAATGAGGAAGTATATTACTCTGTTAGTTACACTTTTACTATTACTAACAACTGCATGTGGTAATAAATCAAAAGGTAAAAGTGACGCAGATATCGTAGCAAAAGATAAAGCTGCTTTAACAATACCAGGGGACTTAAACAATGTAACTAGTAATCTCATTTTACCAACATCAGGTAGTAATGGTTCGACGATTACTTGGTCATCAAGTAATCCCGATGTTATTAGTAATGATGGTAGAGTAAAACCATCATCTTTAGGTGATGCGACGGTAATTCTGACTGCGACAATTAAATATGGTAAAGCATCGGATACAAAAGAATTCACCGTTATCGTTAAACGTATTGTTGGCAACCAAAATGAAATTATTAACCCAGGCTTTGAAACAGGTGACTTAACTGGTTGGACTGCTACTGGTGAAGCCTTTAAGGATTCACACATCACTAATAATGATGAATTCTGGGGTGGTTTATATGGTATGGAAGGTAGTTACATGTTCTCTTCCGTTAGTAGTGAAGGAGCAACAGGTACATTATCATCAAGCACCTTTGTTTTAGGTGGTTCTGGATGGATTACCTTCAAGATTGGTGCCGCCAAACATACTGATAAATTGTATATTTCCATCATGAAAACAAATAACACACCTAGTACTAATGACGATGAAGAAGTAGTTCGGTTCGGAAATACCATGTTTGATGATGACCAATACAAGGGTAATATGGTACAATACAAAGCTGATTTACGGGAATTCTTAAATCAAGAATTGTATATAAAAATTGTTGATAATGCGACTAGTGACTGGGCTTGGATTTCGATGGATTCTTTCTTCGTATATTATGAAAAAGTAGATGATCTTCCTGCAAATGCGGTACTAGCAACTGATGTTCGTCCAAAAGAAATCGTTTGTGATGTTACACCACCTTCAAAATATGAAATTGCGAATGGTGGCTTTGATACTGGTAACCTTTGTGGTTGGGAAACAACAGGGGAAGCATTCACTCATGATGAAATATCAGATAAACCAGTTAACTGGTTCGGTACAAATCATTATCCTGAAGATGGTTACCTATATAGTTCCTGGAAGACCGACAATGAAGGTAAGACAGGTACAATGACTTCCACTGTATTTGAATTAGGTGGAATTGGGTATATTACCTTCCGTGTTGGTGGTGCTAGACCGAAGAGTGACCTTTCTAAGGCTATGTACATCTCTGTATATAAAGAAGATGGTACAGAAATCGCTCGTTTCATGAACTACAAGTTCAATAACTCTCCAGAACTTTTCACTTATAAAGCTGACCTTTCTAGTTTCCTTGGTGAAAAATTATACATTAAAGTTGTTGATAATGCGACAAGTGACTGGGGTGTCTTCTTCTTAGATTCCTTTATAACTTACTATACTGATGAAAATGATTTGCCAGAAGAAGCCTTTGAAGCGATTAACTTAATCGCTCCTGATACTACAGCTCCTGTCATCTCTGGAACTAAAAACTTTAACTTAAAAGTTGGTCAAACAAAACCAAACTGGTTAGAAGGAGTCACTGCTATTGATGAAGTGGATGGAGAAGTTACTGTCACTGTAGATGATTCTGCAGTGGACTTAACAAAAGTTGGTGAATATGACCTCGTTTATACAGCCACTGATAATAGTGGTAACACCGCAACAATTACAGTTAAAGTTTACGTAAGCACAGAAGATACAGTAAAACCAGTCATTAATGGTGTTCAAGAAGAAATTTTTATTGTGGTTAACAGTACTGCACCTAATTGGTTGGAAGGTATTACAGCTAGCGATAATGTCGATGGTAATCTTACTAATATCATCGTGCTTGATATAAGTGAATTAGATTTAACAGCACTTGGCGATTATGAAATAACATTTACCGTAACTGATAGTTCAGGCAATACTACTACAGAAGTAACATTGGTTCATGTAGTTGAAGTATTACCAATAATTGAAAATGGTGGCTTTGAAACTGGTGATCTAACAGGTTGGAGAGCGTCAGGTGATGCCTTCAAAGATGAGTACGTTACTGATCAAGATGAATTCTGGGGTGGCTTGTACGGCAAAGTTGGCAACTTCTTATTTACTTCCGAAGGTAAAGAAGGCTTTACTGGTACTTTAACATCAACTGTCTTCCGTCTCAGTGGTTCTGGTTGGATTACCTTTAAGTTAGGAGCAGCGAAGAATTCTAGTAAGATTTATGTATCCATTTACGATACCAAGGGAACGGCATCTACAGAGGATGATGTAGAAATCGCTAGATTTGGTAGTGCCTTTGATGATAATATATATAAAGGAAATATGGCATTATTTAAAGCAGATTTAAGTGCATACTTAGGTAAAGATTTATATATTGTCATCGTCGATGAAGCAACCAGCGATTGGGCTTGGATCTCCATGGATGCATTCATCACTTACTACAAGACAGTAGATGCGCTACCTAGTGAAGCACTTGATGCAATTGATGTCATGCCAACTGATATTATCTGTGATGTTACTGCACCTTCACAATATGAAATTGTTAATGGTGGTTTTGATACAGGTAATATTTGTGGTTGGACAACAGAAGGAACTGCCTTCACCCATTCAGATATCACTAACCAAGCAATCGATTGGTCTGGTAGTACATATAGCCCTGAAGGTGGTTATATGTATAGTTCTTGGAAAAACAGCAATGAATCTTTAACTGGTACCCTTACTTCTAGCGTATTTGAACTTGGTGGAATTGGCTATATTACCTTCCGCTTAGGTGGAGCGAAACCAAAAGATAATATTTCTGAAGCTAACTATATCGCTATCTACACAGAAGACGGTACCGAAATTGGTCGTTACATGAATAGTCAATTTAATGATTCTCCTGCACTTTATACATATAAAGTAGATTTATCAGATTATTTAGGGCAAAGACTCTATATTAAGATTGTCAAAAATGCGACAAGTGATTGGGGTGTCTTCTTCTTAGACTCATTTAATACATATTATACAGACGAAAATGATCTACCAGAAAATGCCTATGAAGCGATAAATCTACTCGGATAAAAATTTAAATATAAAAAATGTTCTGGGATAAATGTTTTTTATCCCAGAACATTTTCTCTACTTAGATGAAATTGAGGTGATAAAATGCAGAATTTAGTAACAGAACGAATCATAACGTTATCGATAATTATGGTACTTATTATACTCTTAACAGGTTGTATCAAAGAGAAACCAGCAAAACCCGATAATATCAGTATTTTTACTGATGTCTATACAGACAAAAGTCGTTACGCACCAGGTGAAACGGTGTCAGTCTATGTTGATTTATACAATAATACAGACCAAATCCAGACAGGAAATGTTAATATTCGCCTAAAGTACTTGGGGTATACCATTTACTTGAGTGATAATCAAGAAGTATCTTTAGATGGTAAGAAAAAGACACAAATGACCTTCACCTTTGTGGCCCCTAATCCTGATTTTACAGGTTATGTGTTAGAGGCTAGTTTCCTTAAAGGTGAAACTATTGTTGATAAGCATACTAGTGCAGTAGATGTTTCTAGTGATTGGTCCAAATTTCCTCGTTATGGTTATTTAGTTAGTTATGGACTTAAACCACTCACAATGATTGAATCAACTCTTGATGACCTAAATAAATACCATATCAATGGTCTACAATTTTATGATTGGCAATGGAAACACCATATGCCACTCCCCATACAAGATGGTAAACCACTAGAAAAGTGGCAAGAATTAAGTAATCGCGATGTGTATCTCTCAACAATTCAAGGTTATATTGATGAAGCACATAAACGCAACATGATGGCAATGAATTATAATCTCTTGTTTGGAACCTATGATCATCCAGAGGCTGATGGTGTAAGGCTAGAATGGGGTTTATTTGTTGATGCTGAAGGGAGAAACATCGATTATCATGGACTACCAACAAACTGGCAAACCTCACGTCTTTTAATCATGAATCCTGCCAACAAAGATTGGCAAAACTATATCTTTACCCAAGAAGCCCAAGCGATTAATACCTTAAACTTTGACGGATGGCATGTTGATCAATTGGGATATCGGGGTCCACGTTACGATAAGTATGGTAACATTGTGGACATGGAAGCCGGATATGTTGATTTATTGATAAATGCCAAGGATACCATTAATACGAGGTTAGTTTTCAATGCGGTGGATGGATTTGGTCAAAGTAGGTTAGCTAAGGAAGTACCAGTTGACTTCTTATACCAAGAAGTTTGGACACCGAAAAGGTATTATGAATTAAAACAAATCATCGATAAAGGATTTGTGGATACTAATTATCAAAAATCAACAGTTCTCGCTGCCTATATGAATTATGGTAAGCGTGACAAACCCGGATTATTTAATAAACATGCTGTGTTATTAACTAATGCGACGATTTTTGCGAGTGGTGGAGCTCATCTTGAGTTAGGGGATACGGGCATGTTGAGTAGTGAGTATTTCCCCAGCAATAATCTCAAAATGTCGCTTGAGTTAAAGACAAGTCTTAGAAGCTATTACGACTTTTTAGTCGCTTATCAAAACTTCCTACGCGATAATGTAAGACCCAGCAACACTCGACTGGAAATAAACGGAGTAAAAACTTCGGTTCTAGGACTGAAAGACACTGTTTGGTATTTCGCAAAAACAAAAGATAATTATCAAATTATCCACTTAATCAATATCTTAGATAATGAAGATGATTGGCGTGATGATGAAGCTGATAAAAAGGCACCACCAATCCTAGAACACGTTGAAGTAAAATTATATCTCCAAGATGAAGTTAAGAAACTCTACCTCGCTAGTCCTGATAATGATACTATTACTCCAATTGAACTTACATTTACACGTAAGGCAGATTATATATCTTTTACTCTCCCACGTTTAGAATATTGGAGTATGTTAGTAGTTGAAAAGTAAGTAAGATCCATGCAACTTGCATGGATTTTTACATTTATCACTAGGACATCTACGCGTTTACAGTGTATTAACAATATGTTAAAATGTAAATAAAGATTTGAGGTGAGGTAATGTTTCTAAAATTTAATCTAGGGGAAATACCAGTAGTCAATTTTGTTGGTCGGGTTAAGTATAAAAGACCTTGGGTACATTTTGAAAGGGTATCAAGTGAGCATATTATGTTTTTAATAGAAGATGGGGACCTCTATATTGAAGAAGAAGGGGTGCGGTACCATCTCCAAGAGGGTGATTGCCTAATTCTTGAATCTGGTAAATACCATATTGGTTATAAAGCCGCAACTTGTGATTATTATTTTATTCATTTTGAATCAAGTACTTTAGAACATGTTCAGGAAGATGACAAAGCGATGGATTATCTAATCTTGAATAACAAGACTGTTGTTTTCCATGATGAATTACCATACTCTCACCATAATATTTATATTCCTAAATACATTAGTATTAAAGATTCCAATGTTTTGTATAAACTTAAGAACTGTTTTAAATCAGCCGTGGACAACTATTATGGTAGTGAAGATAATTATCCTGTGGTTTGTTCAAGCCGTCTAGTGGAAATGTTAATAATAATTTCCCGTTACATCATAAACGAAAAGAAGATTAGTTACTCAAAAAATATTTCGAAGACTTTCTTTACGGCGCAAGAGTTAAAGAAATTCTTAGACACGAACTCTTATCGCAATATCACAAAAGAGCATATTGAGGAAAAGTTTGATTTAAACTATGATTATTTAAATCGTTTACTTAAGAAGTACTATGGTTTTAGTATTCAACAATATTCTCAGATGAAAAAGATTGAAAAAGCAAAAGAAATCTTGATGAACAATGATATTAAAATAAGTGTGGTTGGTTATTTAGTAGGTATTGATAGTCCATATTACTTCAGTAAACTATTTAAGAAACATGTCGGAATGAGTCCACTAGAATATTACAAAGAAGTTCGTCTTAAATAAAGTATTATCTATTTTATTTAAGAGATCACCTTCAAAATGAAGGTGATTTTTATTAAAAAAAGTCGTTTTTGGACAAATGATATCCACATTATGAATTTACTATTAACTTCACAATTTTTATAATTTAAGTAAGAATGAGGAAATGGGAGGATTTGACCTTGAAGATTAAAATTAGCTTAATTATCTTTTTTTCGCTAATGATGTTAGCGCTTACTAATATAAAGGTAAATGCGGTTGAGTTTGTTACTTATAACAACGCAAATCGAACCGGAACATATGCAGAAACTTTCAATAAAGTGATTGTTGAGTTCTCCGATAGATTAGCAGCAGAGGATGTAAAAACAAAACTTAAAATTACCGACAATGCGAATAATCAACTAGAAGTCTTAAGAATTCTTGCACTAAATGACATCGCTGGATTCGCTAGTCGATATCAGGTAGATCTTAAAAATAATCTAGATAAGACAAAAACTTATAAAGCAATATATGAAGATCTATTTGTCGAAATTGATATAGATAACTCAGCACCATATATAAGTTATACAAACAATGTCAGAAATGATATGAATCGCTATGATGAACGTGAAAATATCTTTTTAGTACAAGGTACTACACAAAATATCTTCGAGCGTTTATTTGAGGAAAAAATGAGATTTAACATTTTTGATTATTTACGCATCAATATCGTTGATAATCGTGATGGCAGTTTAGTCGATGAAATGGTAATCGAAAACTTACCTAATCCCTATAAACCAGGTACATATGTAGTAAAAATCAAAGCTACTGATTCTTGGAGCAACGAAGCTGTACAAGAGTTTACCTTTAAAGTCTTAAAAAGCAATGATAAGACCGACTTAGTAATCAACATCGCAGCATTTACAGGAATGGGAATCATCATTGGATTAAGTGTATTTTTCATTTTGAGAAAAAGAAGTGTAGGGAGGAATTAAGGGAGTATGAAAAAAATAGTTATATTTATTACCGTCCTTGTGACAGTGTTATTAATCTCATCTTGTGGTAAAAAAGGACCAAAGAATCAAACTACCACAAATTTGAATCGAGCAGAATCATTCTTTGGTGATAAAACAGCAGCTGAATGGAAGGATTACTATAAAGATATTATTGATATTGATCGAGATAACAATGGAATACCAGATTGGCAAGAAGTAAAAATGACAATCGTTTATGCTTCGGACTTCTATGATGACGAAGATGATTTAAATACTTTATTCCGCAATGCGAAAAAATGGGCTGAAAAATATCCCAATATAACCTTAATAAGAGATCAAATGTTTAAAAAAGCAGTTACAAATGATAGTGACGATGCCTTACTAGAATTATTAACAGTAGCTTCCCAAGAAGGTAGAATGCCTGATATTTACTATTCACCTCGTAGTGCAGAAGTATATGACCAAGACCTAACTCTTGATTTGACTCCATATCTTCGCACTGATGAAGAAGCTCGCTATATATCAAGTAATGCTTTTGAATTCATGACCAGTTTCGATGGACAAGAAATTTGGGGCTTACCATATATGTCAGTTTCACTCTTTGCGGTTGTTAATCGTGGTTTATTAAGGGAAAAGAATATTCCTATACCATCATATAATTGGACCTATGAAGAATACGAAGAAATGCGGGCAAAAGTAGGGGTTATGACCGATTCTGGTCAATGTATCTTTCCTGGTATTATCAACTTCTCTGAGATTGGTCCACACTATTTTGATGGTATTCCTAATGGATGGAAAGGTTTTAATATAAAGACCCAACGCTTTGATTTTACTAACGCGGTTAATTATGGTGCTTGGCTAACAGAAGAAGCAGCTGAAGGTGACCGTGGTTGGCATTTCTGGGATTTAGAAACTAGTCAACGGGAAGCCATTTGCGGTAGTTACGGTAACCCTTGGGCTGATGGTTTCCAAGCAGTTGAAAGTACTTGGTTCTACATGCTTAGCACTAACGTCCAAGATTGGATACTCACCCGAGGTTTAGATATCGATGTCTATCCATTACCACAAGCACCTGAAGGTGGTGTAACCGCAACGCAAGGCTTCTATGATACGTTTAGTTTATCATATAAATTAAAAGATGATCCTGTAAAAGCCCAAGCAGTCTTTGAACTAGCAAAATGGTTAACATATGGTGAAGAAGGTACTAGAGCACGTTGGAGTTTAATTGATGAAGATATAGAGCAATACGGCTACAATGTTGACGAATGGGTAGCAAAAGGGAATAGTCCTGATACTTTCCCCACCATTCATCCTTCAACGCACCTGATGGATTACATCATGGGTTGGCCCGTCACAACTAATCCCAATGTCTTAAATAACCATCCCTTAGTTAAGGGTTTTCCTGAAAATAGTCCCTTTGCGGTGTATAATTTTCCTGCCTTTAAGACGGAAGGATTCCAAAAACAATTAGCGAACCCTGTCGCATTCCCCCGGCAAATTCCCGCCGCGGCTAAGGCTATGGAGGATCTAAATATCTGGGATGATATTAAGAATCGCATCAGAAATGAAGGATATAGTTATCAAACACTTGCACCAGAAATTGATGATCTTTTAAATCAAAGAATGGACGATTTTCTCCGCAACTACACGAAATAGCTGTAAAGCAAAAATAGTTTCCACAAATATTCTTATTTCGTGGAAACTATTTATTATTTACTTCTAGGATAAGGGAGATGAAAGGATGAAGAAGATATTAATCATCCTCGTAGTAATGAGTGTCTTTAGTCTAATCTTTTTCACACATATCAATGTGAATGCTGAATATGAAGATAAGGTAGATGTCTCAACTCTACTAAAAGAGGAAATTCTTAATCAGAATGCTATTTATAACTATACCTTTAACTCAACGGATAACTATTACGCAGTTTATCAACAATGGTTATCAATGGGAATAGAAGAAGGTAGTTCAGAAATACTAGTCACACCTGAGATGATAAATGGTGGCAAGATTGATGAATTAGGAGTTCGCTTAGAGCCAGGCGATAAAATTAGTTTTATCATTGATATTCTTGATGAGGGTTTATATTCACTCTATTTAGATTATTATATGTTATCAGATACAAGGGTAAATCCTACGATTAATCTGATGATTAATCAAGTTAAACAATTTAGTGAAATGTCTAATATCGAATTATCGGTTGATTGGATAAGAGAAAGTGAAAAACGCTATGACCGCTATGGGGATGAATTAACGCCAAAAGCGTTCATTGCTGAAAAATGGTATAGAAGTAAAGGATTAGCAGATCCCAATCATTTTTTTAGTGAGCCTTTGAAGTTTTACTTTCTCGCAGGAGAAAATGAAGTAACTCTTACTTTAAATGAAGGCTATTTAGTACTAGGTAATATTAAGATTCAAAATGTTGCTAATGATATGCCTACTTATGAAGAGTATTTACGCTCCTATCCTCATAAAGACAAAATAAAAACCTTAATTACCATCGAGGCTGAAGATTATTTAACTAAAAATCGTCAAAGCATTCGGGCTAAATATATGCGTGACCCACAAGTAACCCCTTATGCTTACAAAAATCGCATCTTAAACGTGTTAGATGGTTATTCATATGGCGATAGTGGTGATCGAGTTACATATTCATTTAAAGTTAATAAGGCAGGATTCTATAATATTGCACTAAAGTATTACTTAAACACCAATAATGGTTTACCTAGTTTCAGGCGGATTGAAATTGATGGAAATGTTCCTTTTGAAGAATTGAGTCATTACCGTTTTAACTATAGTTCTAACTGGAAAAATGAAGTGTTAATTGATAGTAAAGGTAAACCTTATGAATTCTATTTTGATGAAGGTGAACATACCATCTCTCTAGTCGTCGATAATGTGTTAATAAGCGATATCTACCATGATTTAATTGACGTCCTCGATGCTATTCAAACGATCTCTAAAAACATCAATAAAATTACTGGTGGTCTTGAGGATAAAGAAAGAACTTGGAAGATTACAACATATCTTCCCACACTTGCTGATGATCTAACAGAGATTCGTGACAGTTTAGATAATATCATCAATAGATTAACAGTTTATACTCAAGATGATGATATTCCAGTAATACAAGAGTTAAAAATAGTTCGCAAACTCATCAATGAGTTTATTAAAGACCCGGAAGAATTACCGGCTTATATGACAAAGTTCTCTAAAGGTGAGACTTCAGCGCATGGTCGTATTAATCAGATTTTACCAACATTAATCTATCATCCGCTCCATCTTGATAAGTTATATGTGTACCAAAATATGAAGCTACCAAAACCAAATGCGAATATCTTTAAAAGATTAATTGAAGGTACTAGAGCTTTTATTTATTCTTTCTTTGATCCTAAATATAATCAAGTCATAGAGGTTGATGAAGATACTATCAGTATTTGGGTTAATAAATCACGTCTTTATGTAGAAATAATGCAGCGAATGATTGATGAAGAGTTTACTCCTAAGACAGGTATCAAAGTCCAACTTTCCATCATGCCAGATGAAAATAAGATTATTCTCTCTAATGCGGCAGGTACGACACCAGATGGTGTTATGGGAATCTCCTTTATGCGACCATTTGAACTAGCGATTCGTGGAGTAATTGAAGATTTAAGGGAATATGAGGGATTTTATGAACTTGCTGAAGAGTTTAACCCTAGCACCTTTGTCCCTTATATTTACAATGATGGAGTATATGCTTTCCCAGAAACTCAAGATGTAAAACTCTTATTTTATCGAAAAGATATCTTTGCGGAATTAGGAGTAACACCACCTGATACCTGGGATGACGTAATTACACTTGTTCCGATTCTCCAAAAGTATGATATGAATTTTTATGTACCAATAGGTGATGAAAACTCTTATAAGGGTTTTGATAAAACGACACCATTTATTTATCAATTCGGTGGATTACTCTACGATGAAAAAACTATGACCACCGCGATTAATCGCGAAGCAGCTTATCAGGCTTTTGAACTCATGACAGATCTTTTTACTGTTTATAATCTTCCTGTTTCTACAGCCAATTTCTTTCAACATTTCCGGACTGGTATTATCCCCGTGGGTATTGGTGATGCCAACATGTATATTCAGCTAAAGTATGCAGCACCTGAACTCGCAGGTTTATGGGGAATTACGCCAATTCCAGGAGTAAGAAACGAAGAAGGAATAGTGGAAAGATGGGATCCAACCTATGGTTCCTCAAGTATCATCTTTAAAAATAGTAAAAAGAAGGAACAAACATGGGAACTTGTAAAATGGTGGAGTAGTAAAGAAACCCAAGCTGACTTTTCTTATAATATTCAAGCGACTTTAGGTAATAAATTCTTATATATGACAGCTAATATTGAAGGGTTTAAGATGAGTGCTTGGCCAAATGATTCAAAGGATGTTATTCTCGAACAATGGCAATGGATTCAAGCAACTGGTAAAGTACCAGGCGATTATATGTTAGAACGAGAATTAAGTAACGCTTGGAACAAAGTAGTGTTTGATGGCATAAATCCTCGAATTGCGATTGATGAAGCCAAAATTACAATTGATTTAGAATTAGAGCGCAAACTTATTGAATTTGGATATATGGATAACCAAGGTAGAATTATTAAGAAGTATCAAATACCTACCATCCATAACATAGAGAAGTGGGTGAGAAGACGTGATGAAGATTAAGCAATTCATGAAGAAGTTATGGAATCACCCCTATTTCTTCCTTTTCCCTTATGCTTTTCTCTTCTTTTTAATTATTTTACTACCGACCATTGTATCAGCGGTCTTATCACTTACATATTTCAATACAATTGAAAGACCACGTTTTATTAGTTTTAAGAACTTCGTGAACTTGTTTACTGCTGATAATGTATTCCTCCAAAATGCGATAGCGAACACCTTTGCTTATGCGGTGATTGTCGGGAGTTTAGGATATATCTTTTCCTTTATCCTTGCTTGGTTATTGGCTCAAGTTACTCCAAAAATCAGAACGCTTTATACCCTTTGTATCTATTCCCCCTCAATCACTGGTGGTATCATGATGACAATTGTATGGAAAGTCATGTTTAGTGGTGACCAAGCCGGATACCTCAACCACCTTTTACTAGAGTTGGGATTAATCAAAGAACCCATTCAATTCTTACAAAATCCTGATTTATTATTTCCAATTGTGATCGTTATTGGGTTATGGAGTAGTGCTGGACTGGGATTCTTGGCAATGTTAGCAGGACTATTAAATGTTGATCGTTCCATCTATGAAGCAGCTTATATTGATGGTATTAAAAACCGTTTCCAAGAAATATTCTATATAACTATTCCCTCAATGAAACCACAAATGTTGTTTGGAGCGGTCATGGCCATCGTTGGTGCGTTCAATGTCAGTGGTATAGCGACATCATTAAGCGGGGGAACAACACCACCGCAATACTCTGGCTGGTTAATCATGGACCATGCTTTAGATTATGGTTTTAATCGGTATGAGATGGGTTATGCTTCGGCGATTACCGTAGTATTATTCATAATCGTCATTATCTTTAACCGCATCAGTTACAAGTTATTTGGTAGTAACGACTAGAAAGTAGGTGAACAGAAAATGAATACCATGTTTAATCCTAAGAAGTTTCACAAAAGTCAAATCAAGTTCCACTTGATATTAATACCTCTAGCGTTATTTATGAGTTTACCCATAATTTATATTGTGAATGATGCCTTTAAACCGTTCACCGAACTGTTCCATTATCCACCCCGCTTCTTTGTACGTAAGCCTACCTTTGAAAATTTTCGTTTACTATACACATTTTCAGCAGAATCAGGCATACCTATGTCAAGATATCTCTTTAATAGTGTTTTTGTATCTATAATCGTCGTGGTCCTAACCGTATTTATTAGCACAATTTCTGCTTTTGCCCTGTCAAAATTCAAATTTAAAGGTCATAAAGTTTTATTTAAAATAAATACTTACGCTTTGATGTTTGTTCCTATTGCGGTAAGTATTCCAAGATATCTAATCTTAACTAAATTAGGTATCTTTAATACCTATTTTGCGCATATCATTCCCATGTTAGCGATGCCTGTGGGATTATTCTTAGTTAAGCAGTTTATGGACCAAGTACCTGATGAGTTATTAGAAGCTGCGGTAATGGATGGGGCATCCAACTGGCAAATTTATGCGAAGATTATGTTCCCACTTATCAAAAGTGCGATTGTGACGGTTGCCTTCTTAGCTTTCCAACAAAGTTGGATGAGTACAGAAGCATCTAATATCTTTGTTGATTTAGAAGCCCTCCGCACTTTACCATTCTACCTTTCTACACTCTCCCAACAAACAGGTAATATCGTAGCTTCCCGAGGTATATCAGCAGCAGGTTGGCTCCTTATGTTCTTACCAAACTTATTCATTTTCGTTTTTCTCCAAAGTCGGGTTATGGAATCAATGGCTAATTCAGGAATTAAGTAGGGTGATGATATGAAAAAGATAATCTTATTTTTTCTTACCTTAACGTTTTGTTATTTCATGGTTAGCTATAGTACTAAAGCTGAAAGCACTAATTCTCCCTATTATACTTATACAGCCGATTCCAACCGTAATTTAATACCAACAACCGATGCCTATACACCTGATAAACAGATATATACAGTCAATGGACAACGTTTCGAACGCTTAGAGCATCTCTTCATCGATAAAGAAGATTATCTCTATATTACTGATAGTAAAGGTAAAACTGAAGTTATCCAAAAAGACCCAGAAACAGGAGAAGAATTAATAAATCCCATAACTGGACAACCATTAAAACGTATTTATACCGGGAAAGTTATCGTGCTAGACAAGAATCTTCAGTTTGTCGGAGAAATTTATCATGATGAGATTGTCTTTCCGAAAAGTACCTTTGTGACAAATGACTCTATATATGTAGTTGATGTTACCAAAACTAGCATTTTTATTTTTGATCGCCTTGCCTTTTTAGAAAATCAAGAAATCATCTTGAAACAAATGATAGGTAAACCCACGCATCCGATCTTTCAGGATGAATATGAAGATGGAAAACGAGTTAGTACAGGATATCCATTTCGTCCGGATCATATTGTGGTTGATAAACGGGGTAATATCTATGTGCAAGGGTTAGATTCAAAAAATGGATTAATCATGTTAGATAGCGATGGATACTTTATGACTTTCTTTGGGGCAAATCCCCTACGAGTACCTATTCTTGACAGAATTAGATCAATCTTTTTAACAGAAACCCAAGAAAAGAAAGCTCAAGAAATAACTGATAAAAAGATTATTCATGATATCCCTGCGAATCTTGCGATTGATGAGAAAGGTTATATCTATACTGTCACTTCATCTATATCAACCAATCCTATTAAGAAGTTCAATGTATCTGGACGAAACTACTTTAATGAAAACATGATTGGCGATCTAAATATGATAAGTATTTGGATTGGTCAGTACGAGAATATCTATGGTTTAAGCAGTAATGGTTATATCTTTGAGTATGATACTAGTGGTAATCTTCTCTTTCTCTTTGGTGGGAAGGATTACTCAAGTAACCGTGTCGGATTACTGATGACACCTGTCAGTATCGCACAAAATTCTGACGATCTGCTTTTTGTTGCTGATCAATCTAATAAGTTAATCCAAACTTATAAACCAACTACCTTCACGAACATGATTCACCAAGCCTTTAAAGCTTATTATAAAGAAGGTAATTATGAAAAAAGCCGTGATTACTGGCAATACATTCTACAATATAATTCATTGTTTGATTATGCCCATATCGGTCTTGGCGATGCTTATATGCGTGAAAGGAATTACGAAGCGGCTTATCGTGAATATTATTATGCTAATCATTATGAAGGAATCAGTGACGCTTATTGGGGTATGCGCCAACAATGGTTAAAGAGTAATTTAAATACAGTTCTTTTCATTGTCGTTATTCTTATTGTGCTTCGCTTATTTTATTATCTGTTTGATAAACGTTATGGTTGGACAAATAGGATTAAAGGATTAATCAATAAATTAAGATTAAAGGTTAGAGTTATTGATGAACTTCTATATTTATTTGCTTTCCTCAGGCATCCTTTAAATGGATTTTATGAAATTAAGAGGGAGAATCGTTCCTCTATTAAGACAGCAACGATCATTTATTTACTAATTGGAATTCTCATAGCCTTAAATTATCGGTTCACCAATGTTATCTTTGTTCCGAAAGTTGGAGTTAATATCGCTTATGAGTTATTGGTACTCGCCCTAATCTTAATTCTCTGGGTTGTCGCAAATTACCTAGTATGTACTGTAAGTGATGGCGAAGGTAGTATGAAAAACGTTTATATTGCGACTAGTTACTCCCTCTCTCCAATCATCATCATACTCCCTCTCATTATCCTTTTATCTAATGTGCTTACTTATCAAGAAATTGTCTTTTATCATTTTGGTTATCTAACGATGCTTGTATGGTGTGCATTCCTCTTATTCTTTATGATTAAGGATATTCATAATTACTCAGTTAGTAAAACCATTAGAGTCATTTTTGTAAGCTTCTTTACGATGTTAATCATCGGTTTATTCCTATATGTTATAAATGCCCTAGGTAACCAGATGTTAGCAGTGATTAGAGAAATCATCGGGGAGGTGATTTACCGATGAAGAAATTTAGTAAATACATCATTTGTCTTATCCTTATCATCTTAAGTATATTTGTGCTAAATTTACATGAGGATGAGAATAATAAACTATTAGTACAAGGAAATGAATTATCTTATAAGTCTTTCAGTAATGATTATGTCACTAAATTAAACAACGAAATGAAAAGTTATGATATGGAAATACCCGAGCGTTTTACTTTGGTAAGTGAAAATGAAACCCGTGCGTTATATTTTGAAAGAGATACTCTAGCTCTTGCGATTTTAAATAAAACAAATGGTTATGTTTGGTACTCCTACGATATAAGTAGAAATTATGAAGAAGAGATTCAAAATAACATCATTTCTAAGGAAATGGCTAATCAGATGCGGTCAGGAGTGCTACTAAGAACATATAACGTATTTACCCCAGGCTTAAGAACGTTATTAGATACTGATTTATTGGGGAAAAGTGTTATAGATATCAAGATAGATACATTAGTAAATGGCTTTTTAGCGCACATTGATTTTACTAATGTGAAGATCAAGTTTGATTTACAGGTTTATCTAGAGGGAAATGATCTGGTAGTAGAGATACCTTACGATAGTATTGTAGAATATGATCCCAAACTCTTTGAAGCAGGCAATAAGGATGTATTAATCAATGAAATTCTTATCTACCCCTTCCTTGGAGCTATTGAGAAGGCTGACAATGGTTATATTGTGATTCCTGATGGTTCAGGAGCGATTGTAAGTTTAAATGAAGTACCGAAATATCGTTTAAACTATAGTGCACCTGTCTACGGTAAAGATTTAGGATTTACGGAAACCACAGAAGTCACTAGCCTAAATGTGACGATGATTAAACCTTTAGCTCGGATTACTTTACCTATTTATGGAATTATTCATGAGGTAGATAACACAGGGTTATTAGTAATTAGTGAAAGTGGAGCCAATTATGCCACATATAACTATGTGTCTCGAGATGTCACTACTCCATATTATCAATCCTACTTTACTTATAGTTACCGCACTGCCTATAAACAGTTTCAAAGCCGGGTTGATAAAAATCAACACATTTTAGGATTTCAAAGAGTCCCTAACATATTTGATTTAAAACAACGTTATGTATTATTAGATGGAAATGAAGCTAACTATGTTGGTTTAGCGAAAGCTTATCGCGATTATTTGGTTAAGAATAATGAATTAAAAGACAGGATTCAAGAGCCACAATATCGAACGAAGTTTGATATTATTGGTAATGAAATTGAACAGGGTATCCTCTGGAACAAAAATGTACCAACTACTCAATATGAAGATGTGGTCAAAATTATCAAAGAAGTTCAAACTTTAGGTCTTACAAAACTAGATATGACCTATAAGGCTTTTGCGAAGGGTAAAATGAGTTATCGGTTTGATGTCATGGGACGCCTTGGTGGTAACAACGACTTCAAAGACATGTTGGATTTCTTTGACAAGGAAGATATTGATTTTAGTTACTATGTTGATTACATCAGAACATATAAACAAAGCAAACATACCGCCATGCGCTTAAATCGTAAAGCTATGCAAGAGTTAAATTACTCCTACATGTTCGCTTATTACTACATAAATAACACTATAGAACTACCTGAACTAATCGAGAAAGATTTGAAGAAATATCACAAGTATGATATTACTGAATTAGCGTTAGATGGTTTTAAAGATGCTTTATATACCCATACCGATAAGAAACGTAATGTTCATTTTAGTGTCGAAAACCAAACAGCGATATATGAAGCGCTCCAAATCTTACAAGACAATAACATAAGAACCTCTATTTATAATCCTGACGCTTATTTATATCGTTATGTAAATAAATACCTTGATGCCCCATTATCATCAAGTGAGTTATTATTCGTGACAGCCACGATTCCACTTGTGGAATTAATTGTCAGCGGTTATCTTCCCCTCTATGCGCCATATCTGAATTTCACATCTAGTGAAACAGATACATTATTACGTTTAGTTGAATATGGTGTTAATCCTTGTTATGTGCTATCAGGGGAAAATACTTATAAGTTAAAATACACTAATTCATCAAACATCTATGTATCAAATATAGCTAGTTTAAAAGAGCGGATTAAAACATATGATGAGTTCCTTCAACCTGCTTTAAGTAGTATAAGTGGTTATGAACTCGTCAATCATTACTTTTATCAATCAGGTGTTACCGTAAGTACTTTTTCTAATGGAATTACAGTTATCGTTAACTATAATGATTATGATGTTCAATATAATGGTTTAAATATTCCAGCGAGGGGGTATCAAGTCCAATGAAAAGAAGAAATCATTTATATGGTCTATTCTTTATCTCACCATGGGTAATGGGTTTCCTAGCTTTTGTGGCTTATCCCCTCTATCGGACCATCTACTTTAGCTTTCATACAGTTCGTTATAGTGGTGAATTAGGTTATTTATATGAATTAGTAGGTTTTGAAAATTACAAACGCATCTTAACAATTGAAGCAGATTTCGTGCTTGAACTCCAAAACTATATTGTCAAGACTTTATTATATGTTCCAGTTATCATTGCCTTATCCATTATTATTGCCATTCTATTAAACAGTAAATTAAAAGGTACTGCTTTCTTCCGCCTTATCTTTTTCCTTCCCATCATTATCTTAAATGGAGAGCTAATGAAGAATATGCGGAATTATGGTGGGATGGATTTAGAAGTAGGGGGTATCATTAGTTCAATCATTAATCGAATTGTACCAGAATCAATCATCCCGCTTTTTATTGAACTGTTCGAAATGGTCTCTGAATTATTGTGGTACTGTGGTGTACCAATCTTAATCTTCCTCGCAGCTTTACAGAAAATTGATAAAAGTTTATATGAAGCCGCAGAAATTGATGGGGCTTCATTTTGGAACATCTTTTGGAAAATTACTTTACCTATTATTTATCCACTGATTAGTGTAGTCATCGTATATGTAGTAGTTTTCCTAGCTAACTTCGATGCGAATCCTATTAATAATATTATTAGAACTTCAAGAACTGACCCATCTAGGCGGGAAGGATATGCCTCTGCTTTATCAATTATTTATGCCTTAGCCCAAACAGCACTAATTGGCATCCTCTTCTTTATCACTAGAAGACGCGAAAAGGGAGGGATTAACTAATGGCCCTTCTAAAACAGGAACATCTAAAACTAATTAAACGCAAAGTATTAGGTATGCATATCCTTGATGGGTTATTATATAAAGTAGTTATGTATTTATTACTGATTATCTTGGGATTTGTGTTCGTTTATCCCTTACTATATATGATATCTACTAGTTTAATGTCAAACATCGATTTAGTCGATAACACCATCAACTGGATCCCTTCTACCTTAGATTTTACTAATTATCGCTTAGTTATAAGAGCATTAAATCTACCCAAATCTTATCTTACAAGTATATTGATTGTTGGAGCATCAACTTTATGTGTGGCTTCTGCTAGTGCCTTTATCGGTTATGGGTTAGCGAGATTTACATTTAGAGGTAAGAAACTAGTATTTGCGGTCATGATCTTTACATTCATCATGCCTAAAGTACTATTCTTTATTCCAACATATCAAGTCTATACAACTTTAAGAATAAAAGGCACCATTCTCGCAATCATTTTGCCAGCATTAACAGGGCAAGGCTTACAAGGACCGTTCTTTATCCTCATTTTTTATCAGTTCTTTAGAATGATTCCTAAAGCTTTAGAAGAAGCAGCGATTATTGATGGAGCAGGACCAGTGAAGATCTTTTATAAGATTGGGATACCAATGGCGATTCCTGCCTTCATAATTACTTTCGTCTATGGCTTTGCGTTATATTGGAACGAAACCTTTATTTTAGGTGCTTATTTAGATGGTAAAATTAGAACGATTACAATGTTACTAAGTAATCTTCAAAATTCTTACTGGTCAATTATTGGTAATATAGGAGATCCTTCACGCAGTCCTAATTTAAACTTTACAGAAGCGAAATTGTTCGCGGGAACTATTCTATCCATCTTACCACTAATGATCATGTATATAATCGTACAAAGATGGTTTATTGAAAGTATTGATAAATCAGGTATTACTGGAGAATAGGAGGAGTATTATGGAGAAAAAATGGTGGCATAAATGCGTTGTTTATCAAATTTATCCCCGAAGTTTTCAAGATTCCAATGGTGATGGAATAGGTGACATACCAGGTATTATATCAAGACTCGATTATATAAAAACATTAGGAGTAGATGTCATTTGGTTAAGTCCTGTATATAAATCTCCTATGGAAGATAACGGCTATGATATTTCAGATTACCAAGATATTGATCCTATATTTGGTACCCTCCATGATATGGATACCCTTATCACTGAAGCAAATAAACGCGGGATAAAAATTGTAATGGACCTGGTGGTAAACCATACATCAAGTGAACACCCATGGTTTATTGAATCTCGTAAGAGTAAGGATAATCCCTATCGTGATTATTACATCTGGCGTAAGGAACCTAATGGTCTACGCAGCGTTTTTGGTGGAAGTGCCTGGACTTATGATGAGGGAACCAAAGAATACTATTGTCACAACTTTGCGAAGGGACAACCCGATTTAAACTGGGAAAATCCTCGCGTTAGAGAAGAAATCTATCAAATGATGAATTGGTGGCTTGACCGTGGTATCGGGGGTTTTCGCATGGATGTAATTGATTACATCGGAAAGGATATCGATAAGGAGATAATCACAAACGGACCAAAACTCCATGAATATCTGCAAGAGATGAATAGAAAGACCTTTGGATATCGTGATGTGTTAACTGTAGGTGAGACTTGGAGTGCCACACCTGAAATTGCAGAACTTTATAGTGATCCGAGCCGTAATGAGTTGAGTATGATCTTTCAGTTTGAACATATGACTATTGATTGGGGTAAATGGGGTAAGTGGACACCTAAACCATTAGATTTTGTCAAGTTGAAAAAGATTCTTTCTAAGTGGCAAACGCAAATTAACAAGGGCTGGAATTCGCTTTTCTGGAATAATCATGACTTGCCAAGAATTATTTCCCGGTGGGGCAACGACCAGGAATATCGGGTAGAATGTGCAAAGATGTTTGCGATTGTACTTCATTTATTAAAGGGTACACCTTACATCTATCAAGGTGAAGAAATTGGGATGACCAACATCAAACTTGAGAAGTTAGAAGATTATCAAGATGTTGAAATTCACGGTTGTTACAAAGACTTTGTTTTAGAAAGAAAAGTCTTATCGAATGAGGACTTTATGCAAGGTGTGTATAAGATGGGTAGAGATAATGCCCGAACACCTATGCAGTGGAATAAAAGTCCTAATGCTGGTTTTACTACAGGTAAACCTTGGTTAACAATTAATCCCAATTACCCCGTGATAAATGTTGAAACTGCTTTAAGTGATAAAAACTCCGTCTTTTATACTTATAAAAAGCTCATAGATTTAAGAAAGAATAGTGACTACAGTGATACCATCATTTATGGTGATTATGAGTTATTACTTGAAAATGATAAAAACCTCTTTGTCTATCGCCGTTATGATGATAATTATAATTTATTAGTAATAGCAAACTTTACCGAAGAACATGTACCAATTAAAGTTAAATATAATGCGGAAAAATTATTAATTTCAAATTATCCTGATTTTACTCCTCAACAACATTTTTTGCGTCCGTATGAGACAGTGGTATTAAGATTAAAAAGTAAATAAGATGAAAAATAGAAGAGTTAGACAAGGTTTAATCCTCATCTAACTCTTCTATTAATTCAAGCGGAGTTACACCAAAATTATCATTTAATCTTTGCATTTCTGTTTCTTTTTCTTTGAGTAACTCCTCTGTTTTATATTTTTCAGGCAGGTAATCATAGTTAAAATATAAGGCATTTTTTGATCTTAAATAATTTATAACATCATCATCAATAAATTCTTCGGGGACAAATCTAATACTATTTTCATATGTATGCATTGTTCCCCAACCAAATTCATAATTTACCATTAAGTGTAATTTATTAGTGATTACTATTCCATGTTCATTGACGTCACTCGGTTCAATTGAGATTGCCCGCATTACTAAATCTTTATCAATCTTGTCATAAGGGATAATTTTAAATAGTAAATCTCCATAAATCTTAACTAGTTCATAATAGTAACTATACTCATAGTCGTTTTTTAATATGTTAATCTTATTTATTTCACAAACCTTTTTAAATATAATTTCATTTCGAATATAATCGGGGAAGTATGGTTCCTTATCAAAATAAATATATCTACCTTCGAGAAGATATGACATAAAAAGAATCCAATTAGCTTCTGTAGTATATTTTTCAGGTAATAGCGGATATAATTTAAATAATTTGGATAAATCAGCACTAACATTTGAATTTAGCAATTTAGTATAAAACTCGTCAGTTTTCATTTATTAATCTACAAATATTAAAAAATAATCGAGTTTCTCTAAATTATTAAAAATATCTTCTAAACTGTAATTGGTTAATAACTCTTTACATAAACTATTGACATCTTCTCCGGTTTCACATCTGTATAGGTCAAAGTCTTTATTAATATTTTGATATAAAGGTGATGGTGTATTTAAATTTTTATATTGTGTGTACTTATCATTGACAATTTGTGACTTAAACTTCTCAGGTAAGTTATTATACAATTGTTCGAGTTCTTCTAGCCTGACTAACTGGTTATCTACAATATCGGTAAATAAATTATCAATAAAGTCTTGGTTGACAAATGGTTCTTCTTCACAATGTTCAATGATAAAGGGAGTCCTCAATAACGCTTTTTTATATAACTCACTATTACGATA
Source organism: Bacilli bacterium (assembly GCA_012516175.1). GTDB lineage: Bacteria > Bacillota_I > Bacilli_A > Haloplasmatales > Haloplasmataceae > JAAZCR01. Next base: position 1,640 of record JAAYWZ010000167.1, on the reverse strand, counting down.
TTCTTCAGGAACTAAATAGTATCCAGGATAGCCATACTCATCACAGATAGTATTTTCTACCATTTTGACGTAAAAGTCTTTATCTAATAGGTTTTCAGGTATAAGCGTTAAGAAAGGATATAAATCGAAGAGGTTATATATTTTATATAGAATATCATCACACATCTTTTTCGTAAACATTTCAGGTTTAATTCTTTCCATAACTAAGTCGTTTAATCCATGCCCAACTTGGAAGGCTGGTTCATCACACAATAGAACATTATAAAAAATCTCTTGTAGTTCAGTTAAGTAGTGTTCAGATAATATGGGGATTAATTCCTCAATAAAGTAATTACCTAATTGCATATAATCAGGACGTATTTCAACAGGGAGTTTTCCTGTTTTTTCATAAAAGTCTCGCTTGGACAAGATATTGTTTAATATTAAACTTACATTAGCACACGCTTCAATAGCACGAGAGAAGTAAAATAACTCATTATAACCATACTTATTAATGTTTTAAAAAGAGTTTTCCATTTCTTTTGATAAAATAGGCTTAAACATAATTACCCTCCTCAATAAAAAATAGTAATAGATCTAAAAAGATGTCTGGTTATATTTTAACACATATAAAAATGCCACTCTAAAAATAGTCTTCAATATGAAGAATTATTCATCGGAGCATTAAAAAGATTACTTATCATCTACATCATATAAATCCTCCTCATCATACCAATCGTCATTTTCATCTTCACCATCATATAGAGGATCATTATAATTTTTATAGTATTCATAGTAACCATTGTTTTGTCTTTCTAATGTCACCGAACACTTTTTTAATAAAAGCACATGATTATTAAACATTTTTATTTTATACTGATTACTACCTGTTTCCACAGGGACTAGTAGGTATCCTTTATATTTTTGAATTAAATTCGAAGATCTTGAATGATAGAAGGTTTTCTTACCTAATAGGAAACACTTATATACACCTATTAATTTCGGAGGATTGTTTATATCATCAATTTTTACATCTGGCATGTATACTATTAATTTATTTAACTGCTTTTTATATTGATTAAGTAGTACATCAACAAAATCTATTTCCGTATCTAGTAAACTTAATACTTTGATAAAATCTTCTGCCAATAACTTATTTCGTATTAGTTTTGAATAAAATGACTTATAATTCATGTCCAATAATTCGCAAACTTCCTTTATCTTATAACCTTTGTATTTGATGATTTTTCGCAAGAATTCTGATGTATTCATAATACCCTCCCATCTCAATAAAAACTCTATTATTAAATTATAAGGCAAATAATGAGCCTTTTTCTATTATTTTTGATAGTTAAGCACTTTCACACTGATTTACTATTGCCTTTTAGATTATCCTTAGGTATGATTATGATAATAATTGCGCAAACTGAATTTAAATAATAATTAGAAGTAATTTAGTGAGGTGTACAATGGATACCGAACAAATAGTTGTCCTTGATTATGGGAGTCAGTATAATCAACTGATATCTCGAAGGATTAGAGAATTTGGGGTTTACAGTGAATTACTACCTAATACAATTACTGTTAGTGATATTAAGAAGCGTAAAAACGTGATTGGAATTGTATTAAGTGGTGGACCAAACAGTGTCTATGAAGAAGAT
>JAAYWZ010000166.1 GCA_012516175.1 Bacilli bacterium | reverse complement strand
CCCAATGTATTTTCGGAGGGGATAGAGGGTGTGAGGTTACATCCAATTAGAGTAAATGTAGCTTAAACTACATTGACTAATAAATAATTTTATTAAAATTTTAAATCTATTTTATGAATTTTAGTAAAATTAATAACCTGAAACGAAACTCTAGACCTATACAGTTACCTCTACAGGTATGTCTTGACGCTCCATCGTATTACTCATGACATTTTTTTTATTCTTCCAGTAGATGTAGCAATCTAAATCCCCCTTAAATGATTTCACTACCATTAATAACGCACCAATCCGCTTAATTTTAGTCATAATAGTTACTTTCTTCTTAGGTTTTAAATATAATAAGACAAATGAAAGGAGATAAATAATTGTTTTTAAGGGAATAACTCTGTATGTTCCATTTAAATAATCATTTACTAAATCAATGATGGTTTCGTAGTAATTTACTGTAGATTTATTATTAGTATGGTACTGCATATATACGATGTTCATGTTATCACCTCATATATATTTTGATAAAACTTGGATTTTTCATACAGTGCATATTTGTTGCTGAATAAAAAAAATTGTAATATTATATAGATACCAAGGTTAATCCTTGGGTAACTCTCCCTCTAATAATTAAATATACCTATACGAATTAAAGATGAACTATTAGATTAGTTCATCTTTAACTTTTTATGAAAACGTATTATTTAAAATAATAGTTGAAAGAGGATTAAATAAGCGTTAAAATATACTTAATACTTAAAACCACAATGATTCAAAGTTTAATCCTCCATAATCTCCGAAAAAACGAGTTTAAATACTCGTTTTTTTTAATGTTATGGTATAATTAGGGAAGTAAGGAGTCGATGATATGCAAGAGATTATCTTTTTAGAACCAGTATTTCAAGAACGTATTTGGGGTGGGGCTAAGTTAAGAGAGGTCTTTAACTACGATATCCCAAGTCAATCTACAGGTGAATGTTGGGCGATCTCAGCACATAAAAATGGTGACTGCAAAATCAAAAATGGACCACTTCAAGGTAAAACTTTATCTGAAGCATATAATGAATACCGTTATTTATTTAATAACTGTCCTAGCCCTGTTTTTCCCTTATTATCAAAAATCCTCGATGCAAATGATGACTTATCTGTTCAAGTTCATCCTGATGATGCATATGCCTTAGCAAATGTTGGCGAACAGGGGAAAACCGAATGTTGGTATGTGCTCGACTGTGAAGAAGATACAGAAATGGTGTTTGGCCATAATGCTCAAACAAAAGCGGAGTTAATCAACTGTATCGAAAATAATGAATGGGATAAACTGCTTAGAAGAGTAAAAATAAAAAAAGGTGATTTTTTCTATGTGCAAGCTGGTACCATTCATGCTTTATGTAAGGGTAGTTTAATCCTCGAAACCCAACAATCCTCGGATACCACTTATCGCGTCTACGACTATAATCGGTGCGACCAACAAGGGAAACTACGGCCTTTACATATCAAAGAAGCAATTGAAGTTACGACTGTTCCCCATGTCGATTATCCCTTATCTATAACAACTAAAGAAGAAACTAATAGTAAGATTACGACATTTGTTAGAGAAAAATACTTTACCGTAGAAAAATGGGAGATTAATGGCGTTTTTAATAAACGAAATGATAACTTCCTATTAGTATCAGTAATAAATGGTGAAGGTTATATTAATCATGAGCCTATTAAAAAGGGGGACCATTTCATCATTACCTCATTATTGAAAGACATCAACATTAGTGGTAACTTAGAACTAATCGTATCATTTGTGACACAATAACGATTTTAAATTACTAATTTATTCCTCAGTTGAATCTCCAGTCTGTATTTATATTGTAGATAAAATAATAACAGACTGGGGGTTTAATTATGGACCACAGTATAATAAAGATTAAAGATGTAAACTGTTTCTTAATTAAAACTAATAATGGAAAATACTATCATGATTATCTAGACAACGGTTATATTGGCATATATGGTGGTAAAATTAGCATCAAGAATAAGGAGCGAGATTATTTTACCTTCACAAATGATTTAAACATCGGGGATTATGTGCTTATTACTAGCCATAAGAATAAAATGATTACGATTGGTAGAATCACTAGTCCACCACAAGTAGAAGATAATCACCCTATTCGTATGGTAACTTGGTTAAAAACCATCGAGATCAAAGATTTATTTTCTTTATATCGTTATCTTAAACAAAATAAGTTAATTATCAAGATTAATGATTTTATTGATGATATTCTTAGAATCACTCATCCAATCTTTTACAAAGATGATAAGTATCACTTGGTAATTACGATAACTAATCAAGCAGGAATACCATTCAAGAGTCTCTGTGGATTTTATGATATCTTGCTAAGCGAAGTTGGCGACCAACAAGTAGAAGTTAAAACCGTACTGAAAAGTCCAGGTATCATTGAACTAATCACAGAGAAACTAGAAGTAATTATCCTCATTATTAAACTAGTTAAGCTAATTGTTTCACTGGCAAATAAAGCCAAGGATAAGAGTAATGAGAAATTAATCCAAAAGTATTACGCTAATCAAGTTGATAGATTACAGATTGAAATACCTGATTTTACAGATTTTGACAATTTTAACTCATAATATCTTTTCCGCATAGACATAATATCATTAGGTGATATTATG
>JAAYWZ010000165.1 GCA_012516175.1 Bacilli bacterium | reverse complement strand
GATCAGATCAGTTAATCATATAAACTTACATCGTCATAAACACTAATTGATGTTAAGTAGGTGAAAGATATGCTACAATAGCGCAATATTAACTTGTACTAGTTCAATCTACATATTTTATTTTATATTGTAATATTTTACATACCAATCAGTAAACTTTTGAAGGCCTGCTTCAATTGAGGTCTTAGGTTTAAATCCTACTACTTGTTCTAGTTTTTCCGTTGATGCATAAGTTGCTGGTACATCTCCAAGCTTCATAGGTTCAAAAATCTTTTTAAATTCTACTTTCTTATTTAGTGATTTACTTAAGCACTTTTCCAAAGTTTCAATAAAGGTCATGAGCTTTTCAGGTTGATTATTACCGATATTGAAGACTTTATGATGTGGTATTACATCAATTGGAGGTTGATGTAATAATCTTACAATACCTTCAACAATATCATCTACATATGTAAAATCTCGATATAAATCGTTATCGAAATCACCATTGTTAAAGATTCTAATTGGTTCACCTTTAAAATACTTATCAGTAAAACTAAAGTAAGCCATATCTGGTCTACCCATTGGTCCATATACAGTAAAGAAGCGTAATCCAGTTGCAGGTATTTTATATAGATGGCTATAGGTATGAGCCATTAATTCATTACTTTTCTTAGTAGCTGCATATAAAGATACAGGGTTGTCCACAAAATCTGTTTCTTCAAAAGGTACCTTTTTATTTGCACCATATACTGAGCTAGATGAAGCATAGATTAGATGTTCAACAGGATTATATCTACATGCTTCAAGAATGTTAAAGAATCCGATTATATTACTACTTATATAGACGTCTGGATTATCAATAGAATATCTGACTCCCGCTTGTGCAGCTAAGTTTACAACAACATTAGGTTTATATTCTTCAAACAATTCAAATACTTTATCTTTTTCAGCTATATCACATTTAATAAATGTAAAGTTACTATACGGTTTTAATAAATCTAATCTAGCATATTTTAAATTGACATCATAGTAGTCATTAATGTTATCAATTCCTACTATTTTACATCCTTCATCTAATAGTCTTTTTGATAAATAGTAACCAATAAAACCTGCAGCACCTGTAAATAGGTAAATCTTATTTTGATCTAGTTTGTAATCCATATAGATTCTCCTTTATATATTAGAGTTAATTTACTAATATTTAAAAATAAAGGTGTGTCAATACACACCTATTTTATCATACAAGCACAAAATAAATATACTATATTTACAAAAATTTAATTAATCACGATAAAAAATATCTCTTGTATAAACTTTATCTTTATATTGTTCTAATTCTTTCGCCATACGATTAGCAACAATCACATCCGCTAGTTTTACAAACTCATCAAAGTCTTTAATAACTCTAGAATTATAAAAAAATTCATCTTCTAATGCTGGTTCAAATACGACTACTTCAATACCCTTACCTTTAATGCGTTTCATAACCCCTTGAATTGCTGATTGTCTAAAGTTATCTGAGTCCGTTTTCATAGTTAATCGATAGACCCCAACAATTTTAGGTTTACGTTTAATTATCATATCAGCTATATGATCTTTTCTAGTTCTATTAGCATCGACAATAGCACCAATAATATTTTGTGGTACATCACTGTAATTGGCTAATAATTGCTTAGTATCCTTTGGTAAGCAATATCCACCATAGCCAAAAGATGGATTATTATAGTGATTGCCGATGCGAGGATCTAAACAAACACCTTCAATGATTTGTTTAGTATCAAGCCCTCTAATCTCAGCATAAGAGTCAAGTTCATTGAAGAAAGCAACACGTAAAGCTAAGTAAGAGTTAGCAAATAATTTAATAGCTTCAGCTTCTGTAGGATTAGTGAATAATACTGGGGCATCTTTTTTAATCGCACCTTGAACTAAAAGATCAGCAAACACTTTTGCTCGTTCTGTTTGTTCTCCCACAACGATTCTTGAGGGATATAGACAATCATACAATGCTTTACCTTCTCTTAAGAATTCTGGTGAGAACATAATATTACTTGTGTTAAACATCTTTTTCACTTTTTCAGTAAAACCAACAGGGATAGTCGATTTTATTACCATAACAGCATTAGGATTAATACTTAACACATCTTTGATAACTGATTCAACACTACTTGTATTGAAGTAGTTTTTATCAGGATCATAATCTGTTGGTGTTGCGATGATTACAAACTCAGCATCTCTATAAGCAAAGTGCTTGTCCGTTGTAGCGACTAAATTAAGATCTTTTGAGGTAAGATACTCCTCGATTTCCTTGTCTATAATAGGTGATTCTTTTCTATTTATCATTTCGACTTTTTCTGGGACTATATCTAATATTGTAACCTTATTATTTTGCGCAAGCAAAATAGCATTAGATAGGCCGACATAACCTGCACCTGAAACTGTTATTTTCATTTTCATTCTCCTTCAATTTAATTATTTAAGTGATTATGATTTAGGAGTTGCGTATATATGATTTGTAAAAATGGGTAAATTCAGAAATATCTATCCTAACTCTTTTAAATGTAATTAATATAATTAAATATATCACAATACATATTAATATTGAAATAATATCAAATATTAAGTTTTGAGAAATAAGTTTTAATAAAAAACCTACAAATCCCATAAATAGACAACTTACGAATGATGGGATTATATTATAAACCATTTTACTT
>JAAYWZ010000164.1 GCA_012516175.1 Bacilli bacterium | reverse complement strand
ATCTAGCCCTTGTTATTACCCATTCTTATCTTTATACTACAGGAGAACGAACCAAACCCGGTGATCGTCATAATCCTAAGAATTATCGCGAATTCACAAACACCAATGATGGCGAAGATATCTGGCATAAATGCATAAAGAAACATAAGAACATCATTGCTGTCTTTTCTGGACATCATATTCCTGAAAATATTGCTTATCGCTTTGATCAAGGTGAGAAAGGCAATATTATTTTTCAATCCTTCCAAAACTGGCAATGTGCTCCCTATGGTGGTGATGGTAGATTTCGCTTAATGACCTTTGATATTAATAATAGATGTATTACATTAAAAACCTATAATCCCAATACTGATGAGTTTGAGACTCTACCAGGTTATGAACTAACCATTCCTTTTGATCATGAAATGGGAATTAAGCATGATTTAGTATCCTTTAGTGAGATTAAGGAATTGGTGAAATAATGAATCATAAAGTAAGAATGCTTAAAGGGCTTCCCTATAAACCATGGGAAGATGGTCTAACTGAAGCAAGACTCGCTAATAAAGTTAAAATTTACGAGTATAATCAATTACATCCGTTAGATACAATGAGACAAAAACAATTAATTAAAGAGATTTTAGGTAAATCAGGTGAGAATATTATTATTGAACAACCATTTCATTGTGATTATGGCTTTAATATTGAAGTAGGAGAAAACTTCTTTGCGAATTATAATCTAACAATCATTGATGTCGCTAAAGTCATTATCGGTGATAATGTCTTAATTGCTCCTAATGTGTCCATTTATACAGCAGCACATCCCCTCCATCCAGTATCACGCAATTCTGGATATGAGTGTGGTAAAGAAGTCCATATTGGGAACAATGTCTGGATAGGTGGAAATGTAGTAATAAATCCTGGAGTTAAGATTGGTAATAATGTCGTAATTGGTTCGGGAAGTGTGGTAACTAAGGATATTCCCGATAATGTGCTTGCCTTCGGTAACCCTTGTAGAGTAATTAGAGAAATTACTGATGAAGACTTAGATTACTATTATAAGAAGGAAAAATTTGATGTTGATGATTATCTGCCCCCAAATTGGCCAGCATAAAAGTGATTATAGATAACTAGCAAAGTCAATATCAACAAAAGGAATATCATTAATAATGCGACCTCGATAAAAATCTACATACCGTTTTGCGTATGATTCGCTTTCTAAATCTGTACTGCGATGAAAGACAATATATAATACCATTTCTCTTAACTTAAGAAATTCGGTAATGGAAAGAAAATCATCTTTGCTCAGATGGTTTTCCTTTTTATATCCTTCCATGAATAAAGTCATAAATCTATGGGCTGTTTCATTACGTTTTTCGCTATCATGTATACCTTGGACATAATAGAAGAGGGCAATCGCAATATCACTCACAAAATACATATAACAAGTATCATCAAAGTCAAACACACATAATTCGTCATTCTTAACAAAAAAGTTACCCATATGGATATCAGTATGAATTAAACCATAGTTGTTAGTGTTAATCGGTATTTGCTTAATTCGGTTTATTAAAGAATTAAATTTTGCAAGAATTATACTATCTTTCTCATCTAAGTATTTATGGGCATTAGTTAATAAAGGATCTTCAAACCAAGAATAACGTCCATGCTTAATAGGTTTTTAGGATTTAGTTAAGTGATGAAAACGTCCGATTACTCTTCCATAATTAATGAAGAACTGCTCAGTTAAGGACTCTTTTGTGGGTCTTGTCCCCGGTGCTTTATAATAAACAGAGATGGTAAAATAGGAATTATCAGAACATTTAACCTTTTCTACAAGGCGATGATTAATTGATTTTACAGGTATGGATACATTGGCATTATTTTCAGCCAAGTAATTCACAAAATCTAACTCTCCTTCTACTTGTTCAATAGTCCTATGGGAACTATGGGAAATTCTCATAATATATTCTGTATTGTTTTTAGTAAAACCATAGATATAGTTTTCAAAACCACCGACTTTATATAAGTCGTTTAATTCAACATCATAATACTTGCTAGCTTCTTCAAGTATAGTATCATTAAATAGTGCGTGGATAAATTTGTCCATGTTTACCTCCTAGTTTCAGTTAACTGAATCATAACATATTTGGACAAAAAAGGTAATATTTTTCATGACAATAACGCTTTTATTTGTTATACTAGACTCAAGTAATTACTGTATTCTTGGTAAGTACAGTAATTGTACAAGAATAAATTATAGGGGGAATATAATGAAACTCAATTACAAACGAACAATATTAGTAGGTTTCGCATTTTTCTTAATTCAGTGCTTTTGGTCAGCATATGATGCGATTATTCCGCTTATCTTAAAAAACAAATATGGTATGAGTGAAACTGCCAATGGTTTCATCATGTCCCTTGATAACATTCTAGCGTTATTTATGTTACCACTTTTTGGTAGTTTATCAGACAGAATCAATACTAAGTATGGTCGAAGAACTCCTTTCGTCTTTATGGGAACAATATTAGCGGTTGTTTTCTTTAACTTATTAGGTTTAGTAGATGTGTTATGGTTATTTATTTTGGTTTTACTCTTAACCTTAATTAGCATGGCTACTTTCAGATCACCAGCTGTCGCCTTAATGCCCGATGTTACATGTAAACCTCACCGCTCAAAAGCGAATGCGATTATCAACCTCATGGGTACTGTAGGTGGTATGTGTGTTCTAGGTTTAGGTATTGCTTTTAAAACCAGTGCTGAAGGTAAAACAGATTTTAGTAACTATATTCTAGCGGTTACCGGTGTAATGTTATTGGCTCTTATAGTGTTCTTGTTAACAGTAAGAGAACCTAAATGGGCTCAAGAAATGCAAGAAAATACAGAAAAATACTTTGGTGATAAAGAAGCGGAAGAACGGGAAGAACACGGGGGAAAATTATCAAAAGAACAAAAACGCTCACTTATCCTCATCCTTGTTTCCGTTGCTTTATGGTTCATTGGATATAACGCTGTTATTTCTAAATATTCACTTTATGCGACCCATGTCATTAAACAAGACTTTAACTTAACATTACTCATTGCCCAAGGTGCTGCGATTATCGCTTACTTCCCTGTAGGATTTATTGCCAGTAAAGTTGGTAGACGGAAAACCATCCTTGCCGGGATTGTGATGTTAACATTAGCTTTTGGTATGGCAATTTTCATTACTGAACATTCACCCGAATTCTTAATGTACATCCTCTTTAGTTTGGCAGGAATTGCTTGGGCAACAATCAACGTTAACTCCTTCCCAATGGTAGTTGAACTTGCTAAAGGTAGCGATGTTGGTAAATATACAGGCTATTATTATACTGCCAGTATGGCTGCTCAAGTAGTGACTCCAACTTTAGTTGGTGTCATCATGGACTTAGCTGGCAATTATCGACCTTTATTCCCTTATGCGACCATATTTGTTGGCTTAGCATTCTTGACGATGTTCTTTGTTCGTCATGGTGATGCTAAACCACAACCAAAAGGATTACTTGAATCCTTAGATGTAGACTTAGATTAAAAAAGTAAACCTACTATCAGTAAGCGATAGTAGGTTTTTTATTATAATTATTGTATTATTTATTCAATTATCATATAATGACTTTTGCAGTAGAAATACGGAGGATAGTTATGAAGAAGAAAATATTAATACTAGGATTATTAATAATCCTAAATATTATACTTATTGGTTGTCAAATTGATTTAACTAAACCGACGCTCGATAGTACAACTACAACAAATATAACTACGACAACCCAAAACACAACAACTACTACTACCCAAACTACTACAACTCATACTAGTACAACCACAACCACAGAACAACAAAAAGAGTATGATTCGATTGCGGATGTGAAAAATGGACCAGTAGGATATTCTTATAAAGTACGTGCTACCGTAGTAGGTACTACCCAAACAGGCGTGCTCATTTATGATGGTGCTGATTTTATATATGTGTACTTAGGTAGTACTCCCACAATAAGTGTATATGATTATGTTGAAGTTAATGGTAAAACTAGCATCTATGCTGGAGCGGTGCAATTTACAACTAATACAACAATTACTAAGTTAAGTACAGGTACAACCATAAATTTTATACCTATAGAACTTTATGGTAAAGAAATCGATCAATATACAAATCAATTTAAGGTTGGAGACTATATTAAGTTAACTGGAAATATTGAAGTTAGCAGTACTTATATTAATCTTCAAATGGCAAATACTAGTGTAACAAGTACTCTTTTAAGTAATACCTTAAATCTAAATGTTTATAATAATAAAGAAGTAGAAATCGAAGGCTTTGTATTATATGTGACAGGTATAGCAACAAAATATCTAAATGTCTTAGTAACTAAAGTTACAGAAAAAATATCAAACTTTGATTACTTACCACTCACAATTCTTTCGATTAACGACTTACATGGTTATATTGAACAGGATAGTAATGGTAAAAGTGGTTTATCAAATATGGCCTATCTTATTAATGAGATCCGTGATGCAAATAGTCTAAATGATGTTGTATTAATCGCTAATGGAGATATGTTTCAAGGTACTGCTATCTCTAACCTAAAACAAGGGTTATCTGTCATCAATGCGATGAATTTGATGGGCTTTGATATGATGGGAATAGGTAATCATGAGTTCGATTGGGGAATCGAAACAATCTTACAATATTTTGACAACAATTTAGAAAATGGTGAAGCGAACTTTCCCCTTATTAATTCAAATATATATGAACGTGGTACTAATCAATTATTAACCGTTGAAAATGGTAATGTGTTTGATTCAATAATAATAAACCGTGAAGGAATCAATATTGGCATCATGAGTTATATTGGTGATGTCTACTCGTCAATACAATATGATAAAGTAGAAAATTATTATTTTGATTTGAATTTCCGCACCTCTATTAAAAACCTTGGTAAGAAATTGAAGAACCAAGGCGCTGATATCATCATCTTAAATCTCCATGATTATGATGATTATATTTATGATAATTTAGCATTTATCACTGATGATAATGGTGAATACCTCCTTGATGCGATAATTGCTGGTCATACTCATTCATATGTTAAGCATCCCTTTAAACGTGTTGGTGATTATCTGCCTGTAATTCAAGCTGCTTTCTATGGTAGAGCAATGGGGAAGATTACCTTAAAAATTGATATGGATACTAAAGAAGTAACTGAGTCCAATCTTGATATTGTCTATGCTTCTGATGCTGGCACCAATTATGACCCTGAGATTGAAGCATTAATTAGAGAATACCAGGAAGAGTTACAATTAGATGAAGCATTGGTATATGCAGGAGAAACCGTCGGTAAAAGAGAAGACTTATATCAATGGATTGGCAGTGTCTTATTAAAATCAGTTGATGCAGATATCGCGATAAGTAATACAGGTGGAGTAAGAAGTACGGGAAATATTATCAATAATAAACCAGTTACGATTAAACATGTCTTTGAAGTATATCCTTTTGATAATGATATCTATATTATAACTGCTAAATATCGCGACATCAAATCATTCTTAAGAAACAACAATATTTTTTACAGTACTAAAGATGGAGTTACTTTTAAGGATAATGAATATTATCGCATTGCGGTTATAAGTTATGTATATTATTGGGATAATTTAAAAAACGTCCGTAGTTCAAATGACATTAAAACAGATCTCATCTTATTACATCTTTTAATCGAAGATTTGGAAATGAAAGGAAAAAATGCTGAAACCTTTAAACCCATCGCTAATCCTTATGCATCTATTGAGGTAAAATATCAATAACCCCTTGCATAGTTAACAATATTTAGTTATAATTTATTCATAATTGAATATTATCGATGACAAAGAGGAGTAGCTAAATCCCTTTATTTACAGAGAATGGAGTCTTAGGCTGAGAACTCCAAATAAATATTTAGCGAAGACACTTTGGAGATATACTTATTTGAGGTGGCCTGTTTAGGCAACTAGGGTGGCACCGCGCTTTTTGCGTCCTTAGAGATAATCTAAGGACTTTTTTAATCTTTAAAAAGGAGATGATAAAAATGATTCAAACCCCAAAAGGTACTTATGATATTTTACCTAAAGATGTGCATAAATGGCATTATATAGAAGATATCTTCCGTAAGACATGTGCTTTATACAATTATAAAGAAATCCGCACTCCTATTTTTGAAAGTACAGAACTCTTTGTTCGGGGTGTTGGGGAATCTACCGACATCGTCAATAAAGAAATGTATACCTTTTTTGACAAAGGTAATCGCTCAATCCCCTTACGCCCTGAAGGGACAGCGGGAGTAGTTCGGAGTTACGTTGAAAATAAAATGTTTGCAGAACTGAATCAATTAACCAAACTCTACTATATGGGACCAATGTTTCGTTATGAACGCATGCAAAAAGGCAGAAGCCGGCAATTTTTCCAATTTGGCGTAGAAGCATTAGGCAGTAATGATCCTTCCATCGATGCGGAAGTCATTAGTTTAGCTGTCAATATTTTAGAGCAAATTGGCTTAACGCATGTTAAAGTTGTCATTAATACTCTAGGTGATAAAGCAAGTCGTGGAAATTATCGCCAAGCCCTGATTAATCATTTTACTCCTGTAAAAGAAGAATTATGTATTGATTGTAAACGTCGTCTTGAACTTAACCCCTTAAGAGTATTAGATTGTAAAGTCGACTGTGAACATCCTTCAATGAAAAATGCTCCGAAAATCCGCGATTACCTAACGGATGAGGCAAAAGCGTTCTTTGAAGAAGTATTGAAAGATTTAGATAGTTTAGGCATTAAGTATGAAATCAATGATAATTTAGTCCGTGGCCTAGATTATTACAATCATACTGTGTTTGAGTTCATTTCCACAATTCCTGGTTTTGGAAGTCAAACAGCCCTTGGTGGTGGCGGAAGATATGATGGTCTCGTCAGTGAAATCGGTGGACCAGAGATTCCTGGTGTTGGTTTTGCGTTAGGTATGGACCGTTTAATCTTAGCGATTGAAGAAGAGGGTATTTTTATTAATCCGCAAGATACTGTTGATGTTTTCATTGTTTCCATGGGTGAGACTAAAACCTTTGCGTTTAGTCTCTTAGAAAGATTGCGCCGTACTGGTATAAAAGCTGAAAAGGACTTCTTTGATCGAAAAGTTAAGGCGCAATTTAAACAAGCTGATAAGTTACAAGCAAACTTCACAGTTATCGTTGGAGAAGAAGAATTAGAACATGGTGTCGTCAGCATTAAAAATATGAAAACTCAAGTACAGGAAGAAGTAAGTATTGAAAATATAATTTCCTATCTCAAACAAAGAATGGAGGAATAGCATGAATCGTACTCATAATAATAACGAGTTACGTATAGAACATGTAGGACAAGTTGTTGAACTAAAAGGTTGGGCCCAAAAAGTTCGAAACCTTGGAGGTTTAGTTTTCATCGATTTACGTGACCGTTATGGTATAACGCAAATCGTTGTTAATCCAAAAGAAGTTGATGAAAAACTCTATGATACAGCGGTAAAAGTACGTAATGAATATGTTTTATATGTAAAAGGTACAGTTGTTGAAAGAGAAAGCAAAAATCCTAGTCTACCTACAGGTGATATTGAAGTTAAGGTATCAGAATTAGAAATCTTAGCAGATGCGGAAACTCCACCTATGTTAATCCAAGATGAAACTGATGCTTTAGAAGATACACGCTTAAAATATCGATACTTAGATTTGCGTAGACCTAAGATGCAAAAGAATTTAATAGTCCGTTCAAAAGTGATGCAGTTGGTACGCAATTATCTAAGTAGTCTGGATTTTGTTGAGATTGAAACACCAATCCTAACCAAATCAACACCAGAAGGTGCACGTGACTATTTAGTACCAAGTCGGGTTCATCCAGGTGAGTTCTATGCTTTACCCCAATCACCCCAAATCTTCAAGCAATTATGCATGGTGGCAGGATTAGAAAGATACTTCCAAATCGCACGTTGTTTCCGCGATGAAGACTTACGAGCTGACCGACAACCAGAATTTACTCAAATCGATATTGAAACAAGTTTCTTAACAGCAGAAGAAATTCAAACCATCGTGGAAAACCTATTTGCGAAGATATTTAAAGAAATCAAAGGTATCGATGTTAAAGTGCCCTTTGATCGGGTAAGTTACCAAGAAGCCATGAGTCGTTATGGTAGTGATAAACCTGACCGAAGATTTGGCTTAGAGTTAGTATTACTAAATGATATCTTTCAAAATACAGAGTTTTCGATATTTAAACAAGTGTTAGAAAATAATGGTGACATTCGCGCCATTAATGTCAAGAATGCAGCTGATAAATACTCGCGGAAAGAAATTGATCGCTTAACTAATTTAGCGAAGAAACATCATGCGAAAGGGCTAGCATATCTTAAATTTACTGGTAATGAGTTTAATGGTTCCTTTAGCAAGTACCTAAATGAAACTGAGAAACAAGCTTTAATAAGCCGTTTAAATGTTGAAGAAAATGACTTACTCCTTTTTGTCAGTGATGAGTTTGAAACCTGTTGCTCAGCCTTAGGTGCTTTAAGAAAACAAATTGGTAAAGAACTTAACCTTATCAATGAAAATATCTATGATTTCCTTTGGGTAGTAGACTTCCCACTCTTCGAATATAGTCCAGAAGATGGTCGTTATTATGCAAAACACCATCCTTTTACTTCACCTAAACCAGAAAGCCTACCATATTTAACAAGTGATCCAGCAAAGTGCTTAGCACAAGCATATGATATTGTTTTAAATGGTTATGAAGTAGGTGGAGGATCTATTAGAATTCATCGCCGAGAAGTGCAAAATCAAATGTTTGAAGCTTTAGGCTTTAGCCAAGAAGAGGCTTATAAGCGTTTTGGTTTCTTACTCGATGCCTTTCGTTATGGTACACCTCCACATGGTGGGATTGCATTAGGACTTGACCGCATCATCATGCTTCTAGTTAATACTGAAAATATCCGCGATGTTATTGCCTTCCCCAAAACCCAATCCGCTACTTGCTTAATGAGTGATGCACCATCTAAGGTTGATCCAAAACAATTAGATGAACTCCATATAAAAGTTACTGTTGCTGAAGAATAATAACAAAAAACACGAAAGAGCATGCATAATGTTCTTTCGTGTTAATTTTATTATAAGATATTATAGAATAATATTAAAAAATAGTGTATTATAAGTATTAATAAATGGATAAGGGAGAAAAAATGAAAAAAGAAAATTCTAGTTACCTACTAATAAATGTAATTGCCTTCGTGATATTTATTATCATAATAACATATGCGAAAGATATGTATGATTATAATATTATTAACAATATGACTAGCAAAAACACCTTTCTGTTATTCTTAATGGGATTTGGTTTCTGTGGGCTACTCATCCAAATCTATTTTTTCTTTAAAAAGTTTTTAAAACTATAATAAAAAAAACGCCCAACTAGCCGTAGACTTTAACATCAACCCGCGTTATGTGCAGGTGGAAGTTTCGACAGCCTCATTAGGATTCTCAATCACTTGAGCATTCAACACAGAGGACTGTATACCCAACCTCCTTATGATGTGGTGTTCGGATTTGTTTAAATCTACGCACTAGTTCGGCGGATTACTTACCAATTATCTAAATATATTTTAACATATTTAATCTTAAATTGGAATTTAAACGATAATTTATTATCCTTTGGTATCTCAATTATAACATTACCCCACTAGGTTGTAAATATGCAAAAATTTGTAAAAAAGTATTATTAGAAGATGAGAGAATGAAGTTTTTATGTTATAATTTTAGATGAATTAAGCTAGGATGTGAGAGATATGCTAACATTTGATCAAAAACTATCCCGAATTATTAAAATTCTCGTCATCATAACCCTATCTTTACTAAGTCTTTATGTCTTTAGTCAGTTTACTGGTTTTATTACTAGTGTTCGTGATGCAATCCGTTCCGTCTTAGTACCATTTTTGATTGCCTTCTTTATTAACTTCCTTATTTACCCCTTAGTTATCTATGCAGAAGAAAAGGGTATTAGACCGCGATGGATTATTGTTGCCTTCCTGTATGTTGTTATTTTTTCGATAATTGGCGTAATACTTTGGATTGTTACACCATTAGTTATTGAACAAGTTAAAGACTTAGTATTGAATAAAATACCTTCTATATATGAAAGTTTCCGTCAAAGAATTGAAGAACTACATTTAGAAGATCATCCTGCTTTATTAAACATCTATAATCAAATCCAAGATGGTATTCAAAAATACTTAACAAGTGCAATTGTTAGTGCAGGTACCCAAGTATCTCGCATCACCAGTTTTATCTTTACGATTGTACTTTCACCCATTATTCTCTTCTACATGTTAAAGGACCATTCTGAGATCGGTGAAGGGTTGTATAAAGTAGTGCCCAAGAAGTACCAAATTCATTATATTGAGATTACTAAACGGATTAATGAAACACTGGGGTTATATATTCGTGGTCAAATCATACTAATGTGTGGGATTGCGGTAGTTGCGACTGTTGGTTACACTTTAATTGGTCTAGATTATGCAATTCTCTTTGGGATAATTGTTGGTTTAACAAATATTATTCCTTATATCGGTGCGACAATCGCAGCGATAGTACCTGTCACATATTCACTTCTTACAGGTAGTACACCATGGTATTATATCTTGCTCATGAATTTTGGTTTCCAATTTATCGAAGGAAATATTTTGCAACCGGTTATTATGAGTAAACAGTTAGATATTCATCCACTAATAATACTAGCAGCGATATTAGGGTTTGGAAGTTTGTTAGGTGTAATGGGAGTTATTTTTGCGGTTCCTCTAACAGGTATTATCAAAGTAATATTCCAGTATTACTATGAATTACAGGCAAAAACTGAATTAGAAGAGGGAATAGAAGCATAAAGTTTCAGGAGGATACACTATGAAAAAGAAACTATCCAAACATAGAATTAATTATCTCCTCTCCCAGTTAATTATCTTTACATTCGTTTGTCTCATCGCTTTTGTTGATTTCTTTTTCAAGTATGATTTTCACTATATACGTCTTAGTATCTGGACCATTACAGCAATATCAGTTATCGTATATGAAATTGTACTACATGTATTATTACGAAAAGCTATTAGAAAAGCAGAATTAACGCCAACTGAAGAAGAAAAAAAGAGCTATGTTGAAAAGTATTTATGGTTTGGAATTCTTCTCATGTTTGATGTTATTGTCATCTTGGCGTTATTATCTTTATATATTAAATCAAAAACCATAATTATAATTCTCTTTATACTTGGATTCTTTATCGTGTATATTATTTCAATTCTTATTAAACCGCTCTTTGGGATAAATAATAATAATAATGATGAACAAGAATAGAGTCAGTGTATTACTAAATATACCTGACTTTATTTATGTAGGTAAAGGTGATGAAAATGATGCAGTTTAGTCGTAATCTACTTACTTTTGGCAAAGAAGGACAAGAACTTCTTAAACAAGCAACAGTAGCGATTTTAGGACTTGGTGGTGTTGGTAGTTTTAGTTGTGAAGCGATTGTGCGAAGTGGTGTAGGTCGGATAATCCTAATTGATAAAGATAAAGTTGACATTACCAATATTAATCGGCAATTACATGCTACTTTAGAGACTGTAGGTCAATCGAAAGTTGATTTAATGGCTCAAAGAATAAAGGCAATCAACCCAGAATGTGAAGTTGTTAAGCATGATAAGTTCTTTAATCATGATACCTATGAAGAAATCCTGAATGATGAGATATCTTTCATCATCGATGCTTGTGATACCATAACCTATAAAATATTACTTATAAAAGAATGTTTGAAGCGTAAGATTCCCTTCATTTCCGTTATGGGTGCAGCGAATAAACTTGATCCAACTATGTTTGAGATAGCTGATATATCAGAAACTTCATATGATCCTATCGCTAAAGTCATTAGAACAAAATTGCGGAAAGAAAAGATAACAGGTAAAATCCCTGTAGTTTATTCAAAAGAACGACCGATTAAACCTAAGTACGAAGAATCATTAGAAGCAACCAATAGTGAGATTAGGAAAGCTCAGTTTCCTCCCGCTTCAAATAGTTTTGTCCCACCAGTTGCAGGATTCATAGCAGCAAGTTATGCGATTAGGTATTTAATTAAGGATATTGAAATTCGAAGAAATGGTGATTTAGGATAAGGACTTTTGTTCTTATCTTTTATGTTTTTTCCTTTTCTAATGAAACACTTTTGTGTATTATAATAAACAGATAGTCTATTTTAACTTCTAAAAAGACAAGAAAGGTTGGTAACATGAAAAAGATTGTTCTAGCTGGTGGTTGTTTCTGGGGAGTAGAAGCTTATTACCAAAGATTAAAGGGTATTGAAAAGACTAGGGTAGGTTATGCAAATGGAAATATTCAAAATCCAACATATCAACAAGTGAAAACCGGGACTACAGACTTTGTCGAAGCTGTAGAATTATACTACGACGAAAACATTATAAGTTTTCGCACTATTTTAGAACATCTATTCCGCTTCATTGATCCTACCAGTTTAAATCGTCAAGGTGGCGATATCGGTACCCAATACCGTACAGGTATTTACTATGAAGATGAAGTATCTCGTCAAGAAGCGCTTGAGTTCATTCAAGAAAAGCAAAAAGACTATGATAAACCAATAGTGGTAGAAGTAAAACCTTTAGAGAATTTCTATGAGGCAGAAGAATATCACCAAAAATACCTTGATAAGAATCCATATGGATATTGTCATGTTGACTTAAACTTACTTAAGCCTTGGGAAAGAAAATAACCAATGATCCACGTATCATTGGTTATTTTTAATATCAATATTTTTATTTACTGATATTATTACTATAACTCATCATTTAACTAATTATTGCTTAATCTTTAATTTGAATAATTTCTTAATATAGTAAACTCCTAAGAGTAATAAGATAAATCCCAAATCAAAAGGGATACCAATTGCATAGGGGACAATTTTGGTATCTATAAAAAAATGCAGGACGACATCTTGAATTGATAAATGTGAAAGAACAAATACGATCACGCTTATGGGTATAATGTATTTTCGATAATTTTTAGTGTTAAAGAGAATATTTGCGCCTGTTGATGCTGCAAATAAGAGCAGCATAATTTTCATGTAGTTTAGAATTAAGAATAGGAAAACTGCGGTACCTTCAACTTTTTGAATGAAGTTAAGGATATTTATACCACGTACTGTTTCAATGGTGGGATATAGTGAGATTTCAATAAATGTTGGTCCGATTGTGATAATATTAGTTATAGTTATTATAAGAAATAAAACGCCAATCGATAGCATTGATAAGATACCAATATGAAGAACCTTTTTGTTATTTGTTACATAGGGTATTATCATAAGAAAGACAACAATTTCCCCAAAGGGATTAGTAAAAATAATGGGAAAGGTTTCTTTTATGATTGGTAGCCAACCATTCTCTAAGACAGGTAATAATTGTTGAAAATTGGCTCGATTAGATAGAATTGGTCCGATAAAGAAGAAAAAGACTAGTGGTACGATAAAGATAAACACAAGAATACCAAATCGCGCAAATGTTTCTATCCCTAAAAAGACACCATACATCGCCACTAATGTTATGATAATCTCAATAACTATTTCTGGCGTCTCAGAGAGTATATAAAGCGACGTTAGTGTTGTAATATCACCAATGACGTGAGAAGCAATAATTGCGAAATAGAGTACATATAGAAAAGAGATAACTTTCGCAATATATTTATTAAATGTATTCTCAAACATATGAAATAAAGTGGCATCAGGAAAGAGTTTAAGTAACCAACAATAGAGAAGTATTAATACCATCCCGCCAAGCATGGCCAATATAACCACAATCCAGGCATCTTGCTTTGCCTTCTCACCGATACCATAAAGCATGGAACTTCCCGTACCAGTTACAACTGTTAGGATGTATAGCTGCATTTTATTGATTTTGGTGTTTTCTATCATTTTAATCACTTCTTTAAATATTTATCTAATGGGTTATTGGTATTCTTACCAGTTTTATCGATTTTTACTTTTGCGGTAATTTCAACATCTAGAGTTTCAAAGTGTTTGTTCCAATCATCCTTAAGAGTTTTCCAAAGTTTAGGTTTTTGTCGATGAATTACTTCACCAAAACCAATGATATCGGTTTTGAATTCTTTTTGCAGTTTTTCTAACGTCCGATAAGAGTTCATTACAAATTCTTCAGCAAAGATTTTTTCTAACCGTTTGATTTCTTTACTATCGGTAATATTAATATCACAACCAATTTCCCCAATCGAAGCTGTTACATTATGTTTGACTTTAACTTTAACTTTTCCATTTTCTTCTACTACTTTATATTTATTTTTAAATCTTGTTGTTTCTAAATTAAAGAAATTCGTTTCACTACATGGAACAGTTATAATCGTATTTTGCACTTTAGCAATTAGGTTATTATATCCCTTAATGTCATCATCTTTTAACCAACCGATTAGTTTACCCTCCTTTAGAATTGCTAAATCCTCAATGACAATATAAGCCATTGGTTCTGATTCTTGACTATCTGGGATCTTTTTGGCTTTTTCTAAATCTCCTTTTACAGTAACACCACGCACTGAAGCATCAATTCCATCAGAGAGAATACTAGCTACAACAGCATGGAAATCCAAATCGCGGTTAGCTTGAAAATACTTTTGCATAGACTCTAATATCTTTCTGACACTAACACCGGTTATAGGATCCATCGCCGTTAATATACTTAAAACATCTTTGGCTTTCACATCTTTGGCTATAAGGAAAACTGCGTCACCTCGGAGTTCAGGATCACGAAAGAAAAAGTCCATTGCTTCAAATAGTTTTTCTCTTGCTACATCTTCGTGAACGATGATTACTTGAGTATGGGAAAAAAAGGCTTTACGAGAAAGACGTCTAATTAGTCTTCTGATGGTTTGAAAAACCGATTCACCATGTTCTGAAAAATTTCGAACTGCTAATGATGAAGCTGCATGTTCACTAGCTGCTACTCTTGGTAACATTATTTGAACAGTTATTTCATAACCTTCAGGATGGTCGTCAATTGCTAATCCAGAAACTAATGCCATATCATCTAACTCACGGCTACCCCAACAACTAGTTAGTGATGTAAGGGTGATAATCATAGCTAAGATAATTTTTATGATGCGCTTCATGCTATCCCTCCCGTATTATTACTTTTCTTATCAGAGGATTCTCTTACCCTATCATGTTCACTGATTAGTGTCGGACGTAAATTAATTTTCCATAAGGGAAATCTTATGATGGAGTCTTTAAGACCTTCATAGTTTAAAGGCGCAAAAGGATACATATATGGTACGCCAAATGAGCGTATACTACATAAAAATAATCCTAAAACTACTAATCCCGAGATAACACCGAACAATCCAAAGACGGCACCTAGAATCATAAAGATAAATCGAGTAACACGAATACTTATACTAATGTGATAACTAGGTATGATTAAACTACATATCGCGGTTAAACTAACGATAATAACTGTAAACGAAGACACTATTCCCGCATTAACAGCTGCTTCACCAAGTATTAAAGCCCCAACGATACTCATCGCTGAACCAATCGCCCGGGGCATCCGAATTCCTGCCTCTCGGAGGATTTCAAAAGTAAGTTCCATTAATAAGGCTTCGATGAAAACAGGAAATGGCACCCCTTCCCGTTGATTACTAATACTGATGAGTAGAGAAGTCGGCAACATTTCTTGATGAAAGGTGGTAACCGCAATGTAGATTCCTGGTGTTAATAAGGCTAGGAGTAATGAAAAAAAGCGAATTAAACGAATAAATGTGATAAAATAAAAGTTATGATAATAATCCTCTGCTGCTTGGGTAAAAGTTATAAACAAACCTGGAACAATTAAAACAAATGGTGAGTTATCTACGACAATTGCGACATATCCACACATTAATGAACTCGCAACTGTGTCAGGGCGTTCTGTATTATGTACAGTCGGAAAAAGAGAATAGGGATGGTCTTGAATCATCTGTTCAATATAGGAACTATCGATTATTCCATCAATATCGATGCGATCAAGCCGTTCGTGAACTTCCTTGACAATTTTATCATTCGCAATACCTTCAATATACATAACCGCAACTTCTGTTTTAGAGATCCTCCCAATTTGACGGGATTCCACTCTTAATCTTTTATCTTTTATCCGACGTCTTATTAACATGGTATTGGTTCTTAATGTCTCATTAAAACTATCCTTTGGTCCTCTAACTAATGTTTGCGATGAACTTTCAATGATACCACGGTCAACCCAACCTTTGGTTTCGATGGTGATGGCTCGAGCGATACCATCCACAAAGAGGACACAATCACCGGATAAAAGGTTCAGAAATAGTTCATCAAATTCACTAACAACGCTGATATCAAGAAGTGCGATGAATTGATTTTGGAGGGCACTAAATAGTTCATCTACAGAGTGAATCTCTCTAATCTTATCAGTCGTCCAAATGTCAACTAACAAATTTTTCAGCAACAAATCATGAGCATAATCACCCTTTGTCAATCCATCGATTAAACATATCGCACAACGATAATCCTTTATGTTAAATTCACGAATGACTAAATCACTAGGATTATCTAATTCTTGGCGAAGTAAATCGATATTTGCTTGAAGAGTGTTCTTAATATGTACTTTAGGTTTGTTATTCTCGTTATTCTTTTTATAATTAGAGAAGAGGTCTTTAATGTTTTTCAAAGTTAACATTATCCCTACTCCTTTTGACAAAATTCGTCATACTATTATTATTTTCCCATTTCAGTAGATTATTAGTCATTAAATTATTGATGTTAAATTCGTTAAATGGTATGATAATAGTGAACAAATGTTTTAATAATTGGAAGTGGGATAATGACTAACTCATTATTTTATAACTATGATGAAACTCCTTTAGCTGATCGGGTAAGACCACGCAACCTAGAAGAGTTTGTAGGACAAGAACATCTATTAGGTGAAAATAAAATTCTTAGAAAACTAATTGAAACTGATAAAATTACATCAATGATTTTTTGGGGACCACCGGGAGTGGGAAAGACAACTTTAGCGATGATTATCGCTAAAATGACCAAAGCCCGTTTTATCAATTTTAGTGCTGTTACAAGTGGCATTAAAGAGATTAAAGAGATTATGATGCAAGCGGAAGAAAACCGTAAATATGGTATAAAAACAATCCTCTTTGTTGATGAAATTCACCGTTTCAATAAAGCCCAACAAGATGCCTTTCTTCCCCATGTTGAGAAAGGTAATATCATCTTAATTGGGGCAACGACGGAAAACCCTTCCTTTGAAGTTAACTCAGCCCTTTTATCTCGTTGTCGGGTATTTGTGTTAAATCCCTTATCGATTGAAGATATCGCTAAACTTCTTAAACGTGTGATTAAAGATCCCAATGCTTTTCCTCATAAAACGATAAATATCAGTGATGAATTAATAACCAAGATTGCTAGTTTTAGTAATGGCGATGCTAGAACTTCCTTAAACATCTTAGAAATGGCTGTAAATAGTGCGAAAGAAAAAGAGGGTATTACTACCATTACTAACGAAATCTTGACAGAGGTAATGCAAAGAAAGGCACTACTATATGATAAAAGTGGAGACGAGCACTATAATTTAATCAGTGCGCTCCATAAATCAATGCGAAATAGTGATCCTGATGCTGCCATTTACTGGTTAGCACGAATGTTAGAAGCAGGGGAAAACCCTTTATATATTGCCCGTAGGTTAATTCGCTTTGCGTCAGAGGATATTGGCTTAGCTGACCCCAGTGCTTTAGAAAAAATGATTAGTGTTTACCAAGCATGTCATTTTATTGGGGTTCCAGAATGTAATGTTAATTTAGCTCAAGGTGTCGTATATTTGTCACTTGCACCTAAATCTAACTCACTATATGTCGCATATGGTAAGGCTAGTAAAGATGCTTATGAAACCTTATCTGAAGGTGTGCCTTTACAATTAAGAAATGCCTCAACAAAACTCATGGAAGACTTAGGTTATGGCAAAGATTATCAGTATGCCCATGATTTTCAATATAAAATCACTGATATGGAATGTTTGCCTGCAAACCTTCACGGAAGAGTATATTATGTACCAACAGAAGAAGGATTAGAAAAACGGTTTAAGGAACGATTAGAATACATTAAAGAACTAAAGACAAAGTTAAAAAAACCTCGTTAGAGGTTTTTTTGTTTAAACTGGGATGATAGTATATCTATCGAGTTAAATTACTTCTATATTATTAACTTTCTTATACTTTTTGTTACAATGTAAGATAATGCATTTACTTACAAAAAAGTACATCCTATAATGGAAAAAGAGGTAAATAGATTATTAGAGGATATATTATGAGAAAAAGGATTATTTGGTGCGCAAATTTATTACTATTTGTTTTAGTTATTGTAGCTTGCCATAACACTGGTAAAGTAACTACTACAAATGAAACTACTACAATAGTAACCACAACAATAACCACAACTACTACTATTGATGAGACTCTCATCACGGAAGGAAAAACCTTAACTTTAAGGGATTTAGCACCAGAGTATAAGGTTACTAAATCATCACTAAAAACATATGTATATAAAAACCAACCAGAAGTAACCTATGTGAATGTGGTGGATTTTATTGATGCGTTAGAGGGGATTTTGGTAGATTTACAAATTGAGAAGACTAATACTTTAAAACTTACCTATATAGCTGATGTACCAATCGAATATCAAGAAGCACTTGGTGTTCCAACTTATACATATGAGATGATCATAGATGCAGATAATGATACGATTTACTTTAATGATTTTGATATGATTAAAAGCATCAATATTGAACCATCAACTGAATATTTAACTAGACTAGAATTAAAACGGGTTGAATTAAATGATGTAGATTCGAGTATTACGATTGATTTGAAAAATTATAATATGGATATTGTTAGATTTAAAGATGAGTTTTATCTACCTTTATATTTAACAAATCTCTTTTTGACAGGAGAAAACATTCATGTTTATGAGATGGGTAATGAATTGTATGTGCTTGATTACACTATGGATGTCAATGAGTTAACAAAAAGGTTTAAACAAGAAGAAAGTCTTACCATTGATGATATCAAACATCATACTGAAAATTATCTAGCTCTCTATTTCGATTATTTTTATGGTTTAAAGACATTCAAAAATGTTACTTCATATAAAGAAGTTTTACAAGAGTATAAACTATCCGAAGCTACAAGTTTTCAGGAACTCCATCAAAAGATTGAAAAATTCATTTATGATTTAAATGATTTGCATACATCAATTATTACAGCAGGTTACATGGATAAAGATTTTAAAGAGAATCAAGCACTTAATGATAAAATGACACGTTTCCAAAAGGACTATAACGATAATATATGTAAAAACAGAAGAAATGAAATGGTTTATGAAAAATATAATAATTATCAAGCAGTGGTACTGCAAATAAATCAATTTAGTTTAGAAACACGAGAATTGATGGAAATCGCAAAAGATATTATCAAAGATTATCAACACATTGTTTTTGATATTAGTTGTAATCCTGGTGGTAATTTAGTGGGTGTATTAGAAGTACTTACTTATTTAACGAATAAAGAAATTCCATTTACATATTCCAATCCAATTACTGGTAGTACTGTCACAGAGTATCATCAGTTAACTGACCAATATTTACGTAATAAAGCCTTTTACATTTATACTTCTGGTGTAACATATAGTGCTGCTAATCTCTTTGTCTCAATTGTGCAAGATTTAGATTTGGCTTATGTAATCGGTAAACCTTCATTAGGTGGGGCTAGTGCAGTTAATTATACTGTGCTACCAGATGGTATGATATTATGTACATCTGGATTAATGACACTCACAAATAAAGAAGGAGTAATTATTGAAGACGGCATTCAAGTTGATCGTGAATTAAAGTTACCAATCAATTGGTACTCATTTTTCTCAGAATTAGAGACTCAATTCCGTAATTCATCTATTGTAGAACATAAATTAAATGAAACCGAAGTTGGAAAGAAACAAATTGAGTTTACAATTACGAGGACGCGGGAAGATCTCCTTAATCCAATCTATACACTCAAAGTCATTAATAATCGTACTCATCAAACAATTACATCAGTACAGTTTACTAATAAAGATAATTTCTCCTATACTTTACCTAAAATTGTTACTGATGATACTTTACTGCTTGAATTAAGTGTAAAATATACTTTCAATAAAGTTAGTTTTGTCGAAGTAATATATCTTGAAGAAGTAGATTAGTAAAATTGAAACAGTTACTAGAGAAGACCTGGTAACTGTTTTTATATGAGTTATCTTTATCATTGACGAATATATAATTTGACATATAATATTTTTAAAAAGAGTAAAACTTAGGAGGTCCTATGCTTACAGAAGAACTTAAAAGAAAAATTGTCTCTTATCGTGAATTCCTCCATCAAATTCCAGAATTAGGATTTGCTGAATATAAAACCCAAAAATTCTTACTTGAAGAATTAACCAGATTAGGTTATCAAGTAGAGATAACCGCGAAAACAGGGTTAGTGGTTTTTATTAAGGGTGATAGCGAAGAAACTATTGCGTTTCGAAGTGACATTGATGCCTTACCTGTTACGGAACAAACTAACCTCCTCTTTAAATCTACTCATGATGGTATTATGCATGCCTGTGGCCATGATGGACATATGAGCATTCTCTTAGGTTTTGCGAACTATTTACAAAGCAAAAGATTAAAGAAAAACGTTTTACTTATCTTTCAGCCAGCCGAGGAAGGACCTGGTGGTGCGAAGGTAATTGTGGATGAGGGAGTAATTGCGAAATATCATGTTAGTAAAATTTTTGGATTACATATTTTCCCAGAAATAAGTGAAGGTGTTGTAGGACTTGCTAAAGGACCTTTAATGGCTCAAGTTGGTGAGTTTGACCTTACACTTTATGGGCAAAGTGCTCATGGTGCGATGCCACAAAAAGGTGTTGATGCGATTATCGCTTTAGGTAACTTAATCCAGAGTTACCAAAGTATTATTAGTCGTAATCTTAATCCACTTGATACGGGAGTAGTTACAATAGGGAAAGTTAATGGTGGTGAAGCCAGAAATATAATCTGTGGTAAAGTTACGCTCCACGGTACCATTAGAGCACATAAATTAGAAGTCTATAACCTGATTAAGCAAAGGATTCAAGAAATCAATCAGGGAATAGAAAAAATGTTTAATGTTACTATTGATACGCAAATTCGTGATATGTATCCAGCTTTAATAAATGATTATGAATTATATCAATTTATGGTAAATATCTTAGATGAAAAAGAATATGTAGAGATTGAACCCTTAATGATTGCTGAGGATTTCTCGTATTATCTTCAAGTAGTTCCAGGGTATTATTTCCTTTTAGGTAGTCGAAATGAAGCTTTAGGTTATGTATATCCACTTCATAGTGCTTGTTTTAACTTTGATGAAAAAGTATTATTTAAAGGTGTTGAATTGTATATTCGAATAGCGGCAGGATTAAATATCATCTGATGTATGTAAAAAAAGATAGGATCATTTTCCTATCTTTTCTATTTTTACAATATACTTATAATTAGTTGAAAGAAGTAATAGACAAGACTTGAAAGTAAGGGAACTGATAGATTATCTGTACCATGGTCAGTGATAAATAATTCGTTGAAGGTTGCTGCGATAGCGACAATTAGACTAGCGAGGAATACAAAATTTTGCTGATAAATTGATAAGATGATAAAAGTCACGGTAAAACTCATGATAAACATTGTGGATGTACCTATATAAGATTTATCGCGATAAATTTTATGTTTCCCAAAAGTTAAGCCAACAATTGTTGCGAGACCATCACTATAGCCGAGGATTAATCCCCCAATCGCTCCAATGTAGAGTTTATGTTGACTTATCCCAAAGAGAACTAAGAGAATCATTGCTAAGGGATAAAATAATGTTCCTAACTGCTTGGGGTCGTCTCTTTCGATTCCTTTTACTAACTTAAAGCGGTAAGATAAATAGTTTAATCCTAAAAAGGTTAATGGAGGAATCAAAGCATAATAATTATCTAAATAAACAAGAGCGATTATCCACCAATTAGAGATCATTATGTGAACAGTTTTCCTTGTTATTTCTTTTGGGACATTAAATCTTTGAAAGACTTCGGCGATTATGAAACAGATAAACAGTAATAGATATGATAAGAATAATCCAATTATTACTTCATTCGTCATAAGCACACCTCAATTATCTAGTCTTGACAAAAAACTGTAAGTTAATTATGATATTATTTGGTGTGAAAAAGGAGGTAATAAAATGAGTCAAGTTAGAGAATTTAAAACTGAATCGAAACAATTGTTAAACTTGATGATTAACTCCATCTATACTCATAAAGAGATCTTTTTGCGGGAATTGATTTCTAATGCGAGTGATGCAATCGATAAGTATAAGTTTTTAAGCATGCAAGATGATGCGTTAAAACTTGAAAGTGATTATCAAATCTTAATTTCCATCAACAAAGAGGAACGTACACTCGGAATAAAAGACAATGGAATCGGTATGACAGAGGAAGAGTTAGTGGAAAACTTAGGAACGATTGCTCAATCAGGTACTAAGTCCTTCCTCGAACGTTTAAAAACTAACAATACCAATAATGATAATATCACGCTTGATGTAATTGGTCAATTTGGAGTTGGTTTTTATTCTGCTTTCATGGTGGCTAAAAAGGTGGTTGTAAGAACTAAATCACCTTACTCTGACAAAGCATATATTTGGGAATCAACTGGAGAAGATACTTATACAATTCAAGAAACTACTAAGGAGGACCATGGAACTGAGGTTATCCTCTATTTAAGAGATAACACCGAGGAAGAAAACTATGATGAGTTTTTAGAAGAATATCGCATCAAGAATCTTGTTAAAAAATACTCTGATTATGTCCATTATCCAATATGTATGTATGTATCTAAACAAGTACCTAAAGAAGATAATAAAGATGAGTATGAAACGGTACTAGAACTTGAACAACTTAATTCAATGACACCAATCTGGAAGAAGAGTAAAGCAGAAATTACCGAAGAAGAACTTAAACAGTTCTACCGTTATCAATTCCGTGATTATGAAGACCCCTTAAAAGCCTTTCATATGAATGTTGAAGGACTATTAAACTATAATGCTTTAATCTTCATTCCCAAAATAGCTCCTTTTGATTTATATTCGGAAAAGTATGAAAAAGGTCTTCAATTATATTCGCGCGGCGTCTTCATTCAAGATAAATGTAAGGAATTAGTACCAGATTATTTGCGCTTCATTAAGGGATTAGTAGATTCTCCTGATTTACCCTTAAACATTTCACGGGAGATCCTTCAACATAATCGTCATATTTCCAAAATCGCGAATAATCTCGAAAAGAAAATCAAGAATGAGTTAGAAAAGATGCTAGCAAATGAACGGGAACAATACATCGAGTTCTTCAAGACCTATGGTGTACACCTCAAATTTGGCATTTATGATAATTTTGGGGAAAAGAAGGATTTCTTAAAGGATTTACTCATTTATGTATCTTCTAAGAATAAAGAGTACGTTACATTAAAAGAATATGTTGAACGGATGAAACCTGACCAAGAATTCATTTACTATGCGACAGGTTCTAGTATTGAACAAATTGAAAAGTTACCGCAAATGGAACTCTTACGTGATAAAGAAATAGAAGTTCTATACTTAACCGATGATATCGATGAATTTACGATAAAAGTCTTAATGAATTATGACAATAAGCAATTTAAGAATATAACCCAAGGTGATTTAAACCTTGAATCACTAGAAGAAAAGCGGGAGCTTAAGAAGAAAGAAAAAACATATAAGAAGCTTCTCGAAGCGATAAAAGAAAACTTAAAAGATAAAGTAAGTGATGTAAAACTTTCATCAAGATTAAAAGATAGTGCTGTATGTTTAGTAAGTAGTGATGATATTTCCTTTGAAATGGAACGAGTCCTTCAACATATGCCAGGTGGTAATCTAGGCATTAAAGCCACGAGAATTCTTGAAATTAATCCAAACCATAAGTTAATACAAGCTTTAGAAGCTATCTATGAAAAAAATCAAGATGATATTAAGGATTATGCAGAATTATTATATGATCAAGCATTGCTTGTCGCAGGCTTTACTTTAGAAGACCCTATGGATTTTGCGAAGAAGTTGAATAATTTAATGATTAAAACTGTAGACTTCACATATTCTTATAATGAGACAAAAGACCAAGAAAACTAACAATTTTCTTGGTCTTTTATCATTTATGAATGTATATATTTGTATTGGGGGAGTTTATGATAGGGGTTATCGTTGAAAGCAATACCAAAGAACAAGATGAAGTATATGGCAAGAGTAAGATTATCGCAATTATTCTTGCCTTATTTTTTGGTAGGTTCGGTATTCATCATTTTTATTTAGGTAAACCTGCCTTAGGATTAATTTACTTCATCTTTTCTAAATATGAACTCATTTTTTATTTTAGTTTGTGTGATATCTTAATCATTATCTTTACTAATAATGAAGCATGGACAAAAAGGTATGGTGTTAAAAAGTTTCCGAAAAAGAAAAATTAGTAACTTGGTTTATCTTTTATATAACCAATTCCCACGACACCTTTACCAACATGGCAACCAATTCCTGGGGATACAGGTGCATCAATAATATTGGTTGTGTCAATACCTGCTTCGCTTAAACGTCCTTTGACATACTCTACCT
>JAAYWZ010000163.1 GCA_012516175.1 Bacilli bacterium | reverse complement strand
TTTATGTATAAAAAATTATAAACAAAAGAAATGCACATTATATGCATTTCTAATGATTAATTTGTTCAATTATATAATCATATCTTGGTGTCATAACCACACTAAGCATTAAATCATAAGGATTAGGTATTTCATTTCCTAAAATGTATTTTAAAGTAATGGGACTATAACCACTAATTAAGGCAGTACCATTCTCCAAAAATGTAACTGGTACTTGTGCACTACGTGCATTTACTTGCCAGAAGATAACTTGTGGTAGATTATAGCCATGTGTTTCATATTTTAGTTTAAAAGTAGTATAAGGAGCATTTCCTCCTTCTACTTGATCAAACTGCATATCAGAGATAATAAGCAGTTTATGCGGTAGTTCTTTTTGAGGAAGTTTTTTCCGAACTGCCGTTTCGAGGATTACATCAAAGACTTTGGCGATATTAGTATTTAAGCCCCAATTAGCCCTCGTAATATTCTGAATCTTTTGGGCTAAAGATTTGCCTTTAATCTTCACTAATTCGGGCTCTTCACTGTATGTTAAGAAATGATTCTTAAAAGAACCATTGATTCGTTCCGCAAAATATAACCCTAAACCAATCGCCACATCAATTGCTAGGGTATTAGCTCTTGGTGCTACAGGTTGAAACATTGAACCACTCACATCAATAACTGACAAAACATTTTCCTGTTTTCCTTCCGTGTAATCAGGGAGATTTTTCCAGGCTAGTTCTAATGTTTCATCATAATCTAAAAAGTTATTTAGGTATCGTGTAATGATATCATGTGGATATAGTGTATCAGTGTTTATCTTAACCTCATGATTTTTTAACGCTTCTAGATATGCCTTATAACGGGCATAATCGTGCCGTAAAAAGGCACGACGATAAAGGACACTAGCTTTACTGGGCACATGTTCATAAGGAATTTGGTCCCATTCGTTATGACTCATGTATCTTTCGACAATCTTTAATTCTTTCCGTTTTTGCGATAAGAGTTTTCGATATTCTTTTTCCGAAAGATTAAAGGCTTTAGCGGTTAGTTTCCCTAATCGTTTCGTTTCCGGATTTGATGCATTAATGGATTTTAACCATTTATACATTAAGCTGGTTTGCTTATTCTTCATGCATTTTTCATGTTCTTGACGTAAATAAGCAAACATTTTATCAGCAAATGGTGTATCCACAAAGATGTAGAGGTAATCCCACCGACCATATTCCGGTATTAATGGGAAAAGTTTTTCTGTAACCTCAGGATAGAATTTACTAATCACAAGTAGAGCAAGCTTAAAAAAGTCCCTTTCGCCTAACCCCTCACGAATATCAGCAAGATAAAAGATTACTCTTAACGCTAAATTAAAGTCCTCAGCGAGAGCTTTACTGATTAATTCAGCTAATTCGCCTTTGTCCATCATCCTACTACTAGCACCTAAGGCAAATAAGTCGAGAATATAACTAGTAGTGGACTTATAGCTTATCGCATCATTTTCTGTTCTCGTTAGATTAAGCTTTTCTTTTAATTCCTTTAACATCCATCCCACCCCACATAAAAAAACAAGGCACATCGAGTAGCCTTTTCCTAGCTTACCAATTTGCTGTGTGTGCCTTTAGTAAATTATATTTAC
>JAAYWZ010000162.1 GCA_012516175.1 Bacilli bacterium | reverse complement strand
ATGGTGTCATGATTCATTCTGATCAAGGAGGACATTATACTAATCCAACTTATGTAAATAAACTTAAAGATTTAGGAGTAATACAATCAATGTCAAGACGAGGAAACTGTCTTGATAACGCAAAGATGGAAACATTTTTTGGCCATTTTAAAGATGAGTGTCCATTTTTTAAAGCTAAGTCTTATGAAGATTTAGTAAAGATAATATCTGACTATATGTATTATTATAATAATCAGGGTTATCAATGGAGACTAAAAAAGATGGCTCCTGTACAATACAGAAACCATCTTTTATCAGCATAATAATTACTAAAACTAAACTTTTTTATTTTTGTCTACTTGACAGGTGTAAGTTCATAGAGGGGTTTTTCTTATGGAAGCACAATCAATGGTACTTCCATTTCAATATCGGTAAGGCCACCATGCATACCTAAATGCTTAACATTAAACTTGTTCTCTTCATACCACCAAATAATCAAATAATCCTGAGGAATAATGACAATATTACCAAGTCGCTCAGTTAATCTCAGTGAAGGATTATCACCAAAAAGACCGGCATTTATTAACTCAGTAGTCGGAAGCACTAATGCTTTATCTTGAAACTTCTTATTTAGAAAAGTAATAACATAATCAAGGGATTCAGGATATACATGGATAAATAAATCTCGGCATGACCCACATGGAGCTAAGTATTCACCACTACTATTACGTTTAATATGCCCTAAAATTTCTGGATATGTAGTATTAAGATAGATGGTTTGATGTGGATCAATTGGTACTTGTCCGTGGTCAGCTGTAATTAGAATTAAGACATCTTGATTATCTTTAATTTTCTTAACTGTTTTATCTAAAGCGACACAAATATCCTCTAGCCACTTCTTAGCTATTTCGGAATCAGGACCATTATCATGACAAGCATCATCGAAATCGCCCACATAAAAGTAACAATAGCACCTTTCATTTTTACTAATTACATCTACTAGTTTGTCCATACCTTCTTGATAATTGGTATAACTAATTAGTTCACTACCTCTACTCATCCACTTTGAATAGGGAGATTCACAGAAAAGCGTTAACTGGAAAATGTAACTTTTAACTGGTAACCGTTCATAAAAAGTAGAAAATGGTAAGAGCTTATCATAACCTTCTTTTACTTCTTCCTTAGACCAAGCATAGCGATAAGTGAGGGGATTATACACCGCATCTAATAATGGTTCATAAAAATACCATTCATATATCCCGGTTTTACTTACAGGTAATCCCGCTTGTAAGGTGGTGATGTTGTTAGTGGTAGTAGAAGGAAACTGGGTAGTTAGTTTATTAACAATACCACTTTCTGTAACCCATTTTAAGAAGGGGTTATGGTCTTTTAAGTGTTCATATTGATGATAGCCAAAAGCATCTATCACAAATAGGATGATCTTGTCATAGTATTTATTACTACTTTGAAAGACATCAGGAGGTAATAGATTGTCCTGAGGATATCCAAACTTACTCATTATCGTGTTTGGAATTCTTGCTAGGTTATACAAGTGGTCAACACCACGCAAACCAAAAAATGTATTATTATGGACACTTTGTAGTGATTTTGAATTAATCATAAATCCTCCTACTTGGATATAATGACAATGGGTGATACTATGCTTCCATGGATTAAATTTAAATATCTCTATTATCGACGTTTTCGTTGTTTTTATGGGTATCCAGTAAGACGTTGTTGCTATACTTTTGGTAAATGGTATCTTTATCTGTTTGGCATACTGGGCTTTATCTTCTTATTATGTCTATTCTAAAACTTAATACCCGCATTTATATACTGTTCCTTGAACCAAGTTTCTAGACTAGCACTATTCTTTAAGATGTTTTCTTTAGAATCATGGGCAAGAATCTTCGCAAAGTAAATGGCAATTACATCATCTAATAAATCTTCGATTTCTCTTAACATATGACTAGTAATAACGATTGTTGCTTCTCTATTTGCTTCCCGAAACTTCCGTAATCGTTCAATAAAACTTTCGCGAAATACAGGGTCTAAACCGCTTAATGGTTCATCTAATAAATAATAATTAACCTTACGAGCAAAGGTTAAGGCGAAGCGGGTGATTGTAGTTTCTCCCTTTGATAAACCTTTTATCTTTGTATCTAATTTGAGATTTAAGGAATTAATAATATCCATTAGTAAATCCACATCATAATCCTTATATAACTTTACATGATAATCAATGTTATCTTTTAGTGTGGGTAAATATAACTCATTAATATCGGACATATATGCGATCTTTTTACTAATGGTGCGATTAACTAATTCATTATCAACATAGATAGATCCTTTCGTTGGTTTTAAAATCCCCATAATAGAACGGATGATTGTGGATTTTCCTGAACCATTAGGTCCAATTAAACCAGTAATCCGACCAGTTTGAATTCGTAAATTAACATCTTCAACGGCAACTTTATCGCCAAATTTTTGGGTCAAATCTTTAATTTCAATCATTTTCTTCACCTTAGTATTCAATCTTTTTATCATATAAATATAATGAAATACCAATATATATTAATCCTAGGAAAATATCAATTAACCAAGTGTATAGTTATTAAAATTAATTAAATTGATAAAGAATATTAAAGAATTTTAATAAAAATAATTGATATTTAAATAAATATATTGATATAATCATCTTAAAAGGAGATGTTTATAATGAAATCTAAAGAAGTATTAGAATTATT
>JAAYWZ010000161.1 GCA_012516175.1 Bacilli bacterium | reverse complement strand
TTATAATGGAGGATATGCTTAAAACAAGGAGACAATAGGAAATCTTACAATTTTTTTAAGTTTTATCACACATATTCTGGTTGTTTAATTGATTTTTATCGTTTTTTCTACTAACGAACGTCGAAGATTAGTTAAAGTTCACTATTCATCACTTCTTGTCAATGATATTATTTAATGTTATTACTTAAAACTGAGCATTATCAAACTTAATTTGGTATTATAAGCAATGTCGAAAACACTAAAAAGATTATATTCCTTGTCAGTTCCTTTACTAATGTATTTCTATTTTAGTGATTAATATCCAAGCATTATATTATTCCACCTAATCATCGATGGCTTTATTTATTATTTCGATGTCACATTGACAAAAAGCGAGTTACATACCAAAATATCACTAACTACCCTAAACTTAAATTATATATAATAGAACCATTAGTACATATTGTGATGTTTGCTTATTTAAATCTTACATTATTTATAATCATCGATATTTACAACAGAAATAAACCCTCGAACTAACACTTGTTCGAGGGTTTTATCTTTAATCAATATATTTAATATCACTAGGCATGCGCCAATCAGATCGTGGTGATAAGGAAATCGATAACACTTTTGGTCCATCAGGTAATACTGACCGTTTAAATTGTTGGGAAAAGAAACGATGGAAGAAGGTTTTGAGATAATATTTCCGATCTTCCTTACTTAGTTCAGGAAAAGCATGATGCAGCAAGTAATCGATGCGATCTTCACTATCACCAGCAATTAAGAAACGATACATGATGAAATCATGGATTTCATACTTGCCGATAATATCTTCGGTCTTCTGGTCCTTACCTGATAATTCTGGCGAAATGGGGGTATTAAGGATATCAGTTAATGTTTCTATTAATATTTCATTTACATTCTCTTCATATTGTAGGAAGGCTTCCACCATGAATCTAATTAGTGTTTTAGGCAAGCCAGAATTAACGCTATAATTAGACATATGGTCACCATTAAAAGTGCACCAACCTAACGCAAGTTCTGATAGGTCTCCTGTACCTAAAACAATGCCATTTAACTGATTTGCTTTTTTAAAGAGAATACTTGTCCTCATTCGAGCTTGGGTGTTTTCATAAGTGATATCTTTATTATTCATATCATGTTTAAGTAGCTCTAGTTCCTTCTTTACAATCTCCGTAATCTCGATAGTCTCAATATCCAACCCAAACCCTTTCGCAAGATTTACAGCATTCCTTAAGGTTCTCTCACTAGTCCCTGGCCCAGGCATGGTGATTAGTTTAATTCCTTCCTTGTCCATATTTAAGTATTCAAAAGTCTTATATAGAACAATCAAGGCTAAGGTGGAATCTAAACCACCGGATAAACCTAGTAATACATTTTTCACATTCACATGTGTGATGCGTCTTGCGAGTGATGCGACTTGGATATTGAGAATCTTCTTGTATGCTTCTTTATGATTATCCTCAGGGATAAAAGGTGTTCGGGAAACAGGAGATTCAAAAGTAAAATTGTCATCAGTAAAGGCACAGTTGATGCTTGAACTAAGTACATTATCAAAATATAGTTTTAAAGCTTCTCTGTTAGTTGCATCCTTACGCTTTAAATACTTGATTTGTCCTAAATCGATATCACCTAAAAGTGTCACAGTATCATTATCAAATAAAGTTGATTCATTAACGATATTTCCTAATGAACTGATAATACAATGATTAGAATATACGGTATCTTGTGTCGACTCAAACCGTCCACTAGAAGCGTATACATAAGCACATTTATTTCGTTGGGTAAAACTTTTGATGATATAACGTCTTGTATCATCTTTATCTAACACTTCATTACTTGCACTAAGATTAAAGATGAGTTCCGCACCAGCCATCGTTAAGTATGTCGCAGGTGAAATTGGTGCCCACATATCTTCACAGATTTCTACTCCAAAAGTTACATCTTTACTTTGTTCATAAAATAATTGCCTACCAAAAGTGGTATTATAATTATCCACTTTTATAACTTCATCACCTAATACTGCCCCTGAGGCAAATTGGCGAGCTTCATAATACTCTTTATTATTAGGTAAATAAGTCTTAGGCACAATACCTAACACTTGATCCTTATAAATTACATAAGCACAGTTAAAAATATTGTTTCGATGAACATATACAGCACCTAAAATAATGATACCGTTATAATCGTTATTATTTAAAAAGTACTTAATTGCTTTATCATTTTCATTTAATAAGTAATCTTGAAAGAATAAATCTCCACAGGAATACCCCGTAACACATAACTCCGGTAAGACGATGAAATGGGGATTCTTAGTTTCTAACTTCTTAATCTCTTTTAAAATGAGTTTGACATTCGCCATTGGTCTACCAAGTTCGATTCGTGGCGAGAGACTGCATACTTTTATAAACATATTATTCATATTATTCACCCCGACCATATAGTTGATGTTTATATATATACTGATTTATTTCTGTAAGAACCACATTATCATTACCTAAATCACGATACTCGGTAGCGGAAACATTTAATATAGGTGCTTCTTTTTCAATTATTAATGAACTCTTAAAAGGTGTTAAAGTACTTGTAATGAACTTTTCCACATTAATATCATCCCGCTGTAAGACTAAGAAACGGAACTCTTTCAAGAGTTCCTCATAGTTAATCCAAGCAGTTATGTGAAGGAGATTATCAGCACCAATAACATAGACAATTTCTTCATTAGGATAAAGGGTGCGAAAATACTTTAAGGTGGAAATTGTACCCCTATACTCTGCTTGAGCTTCATAATCGGAAATAGTAGCTTGAGGAAGATATTTACACATAATCTTAACCATTTCGTAGCGGTGTGTAAATGGTGCCAAGTTACTCTTCCAATTATATTTATCACCAACTGGAATAAAGATGAACTTAGTTGGTTGATATTTAGCAATTAAATATTTACTTAATTCATAATGAGCGATTGTTGGAGGGTTAAAACTTCCACCATAGAGGATTATCATGATTGTCACCTATATGTTATTTATATTTAGATTATAACATATATACCGGGAAAATAAACAAAAATCGACATGAAAAACTAGCGTTTGCCCGGGTCATAAATCTCTCCTAAAGCACGTGGGCCTTCACCCTTATGAGCAGATACACTTAAGACAATTAAAGTCGCAACAAAGGGAATCATCCGGTAAAATTCACTAGGTAGTTTAAGATTAGCAAGAAACGGTATACCTGAATAGGCACTAGCAAGAGTTTTCATTAATCCAAAGAATAATGAAGCAAAGAAAATACGTACGGGCTTCCATTCACCAAAGATTAATACTGCTAAAGCTAAGAAACCATATCCTGAAACTGTCGCATTGTACTGCGTACTCGTTGTAACGATAAAGACATAGCCACCACAACCAGCAAGTACTCCTGATATGATAACTCCTAAGTAACGCATTTTCATTACACTAACCCCAGCACTAGCTGCAGCTTGGGGATGTTCACCACATGCCCTTAATCTAAGGCCAAACTTTGTTTTATAGATGATGATATAACATAAGATAAGAATTAAAAAGCCAATAAATGTCGTAATGAAAACTTGTTGAAATAAGATATTGCCTAAAAAGGGAATATCACCTAGAACAGGGACTTTTTTAATGAGAAATGCTTTACCACGAAAATTAACTTGTTGTGTGTAATTAGTAAAAGGAATACTACGAGCAATAAAAATCGATAAAGCAGGCGCAAAGAGGTTTAAAGCGGTACCAGAAATAACTTGATTAGCCTTCATATTTATCGAAGCATAGGCATGTAATAAGGAAAAGATACCACCTGCTAATGAGGCAATAATAAGTCCTACAATGAGAACTAATTGTTGTCGACTGACATTATCTAAGACTTCTTTGCCTTGCATATCTTGGATATATTTAACCATTAATAAGCCAAAGAAAGCCCCAAATAACATAATGCCTTCTAAAGCTATATTTACGATACCACTCCGTTCGGAAAACATTCCACCTAAAGCGACAATGAGTAAAGGTATCGCAAAATATAGGGTTTGTTGGAGTAAGAAATACAGGTTATCCATGCACATTCCTCCGTTTCCCGAGTCTTTCTAACAAGATTCTAAATAACATCACAAGGGCACTAAAGTAGATAATCGAGCTTATGATAACATTGATGATTTCCGGCACAAAGTTATAAATTTGCATATAGAAACCACCAAGGGAAATATACGCCATAAATAATCCCGCAAAGAAGATACCGATGGGATTATTTAACCCAATTAAGGCTACAGGGATTCCTAAATATCCTTCGTTAGGTAGAACATCAACAACTTCTAAAGCTCGGCCAATATCATTTAGATAAATTACCCCACCAGCTAGGCCAGCTAGGGCTCCTGAGATAACTAATGATAAGACGATATTACGTTTAGAGTTCATTCCTGCATACTTTGCAGCATGCTGATTAAAGCCAACAGCCTTTAACTCATAACCAAAAACTGTACGAGTTAGGATTATATGAAAAATATAAATTATTAATAAGGCAATTATAAAACTAAATGAGATAGTTAAATTACCTAAGCGAAGTGAAGGGATAACCGCATTCGCATTTACATATAAGGATTCATTCTTCTCACGATTATAGACAACTAGTTTTACTAAATATACTGCGAGATACAACCCAATATAGTTCATCATAATCGTACTTACAACTTCATTAACATTCCGATATGCTTTTAATAACCCAGGAATAATAGCCCATAGGGCGCCACAAATCCCCGCAAAAATCAAGGCAACTAACCACTGAAAAATACCCAAAAAGGTAAAATGCACACCAACAATGATTGCGACCACTGCACCAATGATTAATTGTCCAGGAGCTCCAATATTAAAGAGCCCGGTCTTAAACGAAAATCCTACCGATAAGCCCGTCAAAATTAACGGTGCTGCATCATAAAGCATTTTACTAATACTGATTAAGCCTTCTTGTAATCCACCTGTTAGGATCGTAAAAAATGCACTAAACGCCTCAGCGGGATTTGTGATAAGCATGATTATTAAGCCAACAATCAACCCGCTAATAATCGCACATAGAGAGGAAAAGAAACTTAAATTTTTATCGAGAAACTTATGCATTACTTATATCACCTCGTTTAGCCCCCGCCATATATAACCCTAACTCATTTTCTTCCGTCTCATCAGCTCTTAAACAAGCAACTATCTCCCCTTCATACATGACTAAAATCCGATCAGCAAGATTCAATATTTCATCAAGTTCAAGTGATACCAATAAAACCGCATTACCTGCATCACGATGCTTGATGAGTTCCTTATGGATATATTCTATCGCTCCCACATCCAACCCTCTAGAGGGTTGAACCGCTATTAATAGTTCTGGTGCCCGACTCACTTCTCGAGCGATAATTGCCTTTTGTTGATTACCTCCCGACATGCTTCGGACAATGGTGTCAATTCCTCTCGATGCTCTGATATCGAAGGTTTGGATGAGGTTATCCGCAAAGGAGCGAATATAATCGAAGTTGAAAAAACCATGCTTCTGACAATTTTCTGTATAGTAAGTTTGTAAAATTAAGTTTTCCGCTAAATTATAATCAAGAATGAGTCCATATTTATGACGGTCTTCTGGTATATGCCCAATACCCAATGATGTGCGTTTGCGAATACTTTTTTTCGAGATATCCTCATTCTTATAATAAATTTTACCCTCATAATCATCCCGCAAACCTGTTAGACAATGTACTAATTCACTCTGACCATTACCCTCAATTCCGGCAATCCCTACTATTTC
>JAAYWZ010000160.1 GCA_012516175.1 Bacilli bacterium | reverse complement strand
CGATAATTCTTTGTTAATTATTCGGTTTAAATTAATAAAAGAATTCCTAAATTTAACTGGAAAAATAAGCCATGTAAAAAGTTTCACAGAAGAAATTGACTTTTTCATAAAAATCAATATAATAAAATAATACATACAATCAATTTATTAGTTTGGAGTAATTAACAAAGAATTATGAAAAATTTAGAAGAAAGTAGGAGAAACAAGTGCTGAGATACATCATAATTAGATTTATCTGGATTTTTATCGTATTATTTACTTTCCTTTCCATCTTGTTTATTACCATCAGACTTGTTCCAGAATATCCGCCAACTGATAAGGATCAAAAAGAAATATATTATGAAAAATTAAGAGCTGACGGATATTATTACACCGAGGTAATTAAGGATCCTGCTGAAGTGGCTCGTATTCGTAGAGGTCAGGCGGAACAATGTAAGAAATGTTTCTATAAAGATGAAACTACACAATACCGAGTCTACAAACCTGTACCAATCGCAACTCAATATGTACGTTGGGTGAAAAACGTCTTATTCCATTGGAACTGGGGTGTATCCACTCGTGTAATGGTAAACTGGGGCGTATTTGATTTGGCAAAGGAAAGACTACCACATACTATGAAGTTAAACCTCATAGCCTTATTTGTTTATATGCCAATCGGATTTACCTTCGGGATTATTGCCGCCCTTAAGAAAGACAAAATGATTGATAATGCGATTTCTTTGGGGGTTATGATCTTTATCTCCATACCTAACTTCGTTTTACTATTAATCCTCATCCTAATTTTTGGTTATGGCTTCCATTGGTTACCATCGCAGTGGCCAGCTAGTGACTTGAAAGGCGCAATTCAATACACTGCACTCGTCTTACCTGTATTAGCCTTATCATTTGGTGAAATTGCCTATTTAACCAGATTAACACGGGCAGAATTAACAGAAGTATTAACTTCAGAATTCTTATTACTCGCTCGTACAAAAGGTTTAACAAGACGTCAAGCTGTTGTAAGACACGCACTTCGTAACTCTTTAGTACCACTAGTTCCATCAATCATTTTCTCATTCGTTTCCTTAGTTAGTGGTTCAATGGTTATTGAAAGAGTATATGGTATTCCTGGAATGGGTACCTTGTATTTCCAAGCTTTAACTTTAAATAATATGGATTATAATGTAATTTTAGCTTTATCAGCATTCTATACATCAATTAGTTTATTTGCAATCCTCTTGGTTGACTTATCATATGGTTTAGTTGACCCACGGATTAGAATGGGGGCTAGAAAATGATTCACGAAACAGATAACATTTACGAAACAAAGTCTACACCCCAAGTGGACCCATCAATGTTCGAGTTCGTTCAAGTTGACGAAAGAATATTTGATAAGAAATTTGAAACAAAACCAATTGGTTATTTTAAAGATGCGATGATTCGTTTTACCAAAAATAAAACGAATGTTACTGCGTCGATAATTTTAGGTATTCTTATCTTCCTATCCATTATTGTACCGATTATAACTCCGAAAAACTACAAAGTTATGGAAGAACAAGTAGCCTTTTTACCTCCAAGAGTGCCCTTACTTGAAAAAATAGGTATCCTCGATGGAATTGTTAAATTTACTGAACAACCTGTAAGAAGAGAAACAATTGACCCTGAAACAGGTATAGGTATTCCTGAAGGTAAATTAGAACAATTTATCATTCCTGGAACGATCAGAATGTATACTACACCATGTCATGAGAAAAATTCCTTCTGTTACGATGGTGTTAATAGTGTTCGTTTAAGAGAGCCAGGAACTGCAATTTTACAAGCTAAAAGTGCTTATACTTTTGTCGTTGCGAATAATCCAGTATTAGTGATTAAAGTTACCGATTTAGCAGGTACAAATACCAATGCCATTGTTAGATTATCTGTACCAAATTATGGCTTTGTAGAATTAGGTACAATTATTGAACCTGGTACATATAAATTTGAAATAAATGATTTTGTAGAACTTGAAGAAGATTACGAAGCTCGTGTTCAAGTGCTAGTATCTTCCGATGTTCAACATGGTTTAGTGACGATGGAATACATACAACTACTCGATGATTCTAGTTCTGAACCAATTGTCAATGAATTCGGTTATGATTTCTCAGTAAACTATGGAATCATCCAAGGTAATGGTTTATATGAAAGAGCTAACGGTATTTATTACCGTGCCGATTTTGAATATAATGTTTACGCAGCAGCGTTCTATGAAAAACGTGAAAGATCAATGAGTTCAACTGAGTATGATCAACTTCTTGCTAAGTATGCAGATGTTTGTGAAGTTGTTTCACGTGATGAATCCAATCCTTATGCGGTGACATATAAAGACGGTTGTCCGATTAAACGTGTTTACGGACGAAATGATCCAATTGTTATCGATGGTAAAGAATATTATTCATATGATGTTGTCTTAGATTATATGAGGTATAAAGGCTATGATAAAATTCCTTATTATCTCTTTGGAACCGATTATGAAGGCAAAGACTATTTCGCCTTATTATGGTATGGGTTAAGAACATCGTTATTTGTCGGTGTTGTTGTAGCAGCAATCAATATTTCCATTGGTATCGTCTATGGTGCAATTGAAGGATATTATGGTGGTTGGGTAGACCTCTTAATGGAACGGTTTACGGAAATCGTTGGTCGGATTCCATTCCTTGTTTGGTTATCCTTCTTCCTCTTAATATTTAAGAAACCTGGTCCTGTTATGTTGATTATGTTACTGACAGTAACGGGTTGGCTGGGGGTAGCTTCAGTTACCCGGACGCAGTTTTATCGGTATAAAGGACGTGAATATGTCTTAGCTTCACGTACGCTTGGTGCTAAAGACTCACGAATTATCTTCCGTCACATTCTACCTAATGGTATCGGTACGATTATTACAGCCAGTGTTCTAATGGTTCCGGCTGTAATCTTCTCAGAATCCACAGTATCTTATTTAGGATATGGTATCGGTCGTGGTACATCAATTAACTTAGGATTATTTAAATTATCAGGAACTTCGAT
This sequence comes from Bacilli bacterium, assembly GCA_012516175.1. Classification (GTDB taxonomy): domain Bacteria; phylum Bacillota_I; class Bacilli_A; order Haloplasmatales; family Haloplasmataceae; genus JAAZCR01. The sequence continues at coordinate 42,550 of JAAYWZ010000160.1, read as the reverse complement.
TGGGGTACTACTTGCTGAAGGTCGTTCCTATATCATTGATAAACCATACTTACTAGTGTTCCCATCAATTATCATCTCGATCCTCATGATTACCTTCAACATGTTTGGTAATGCGTTAAGAGATGCATTCAATCCATCATTAAGGGGGTCTGAATAATGAGCAATCAACGTGTAAAACTCTCAGTACGTGATTTAGCAATTTCATTCCGTACTTATCAAGGATATGTTCGTGCTGTACGTGGTATTAATTTCGACCTTTACGAAGGTGAAACCCTAGCAATCGTTGGTGAATCTGGAAGTGGTAAATCCGTTTCTAGTAAAGCCATCATGGGGATTCTTGAAGGTAATGCGATTATTGAAAAAGGTAAAATCATTTATGAAAACCAAGACCTTACTAAGATTAGTGAAGAAAACTTCCACCTAATTCGTGGTAAGAAAATTGGGATGATTTTCCAAGACCCCTTATCAAGTTTAAATCCTATCATGAGAATCGGTAGGCAAATTACCGAAGCGATGCTAATTAACGGGAAACACTTAAAGAACCGTTTAAAAGCAATGGTACATGAACCACGCATGAAGTATGTAAATACCATTCAAGAAAAGAAAGACTTAATCAATAGATATAAGATTAAGAAGGTCGACTTAAAGAAAGAAGGCAAAAAAGAAGAAATTGAAGCATTAAAGGTTGAATTAAAGAAACAACTTGTTGATATTAATAAACGTATTAAAGAAGCAAAAGCTGAGTTAAACAAACAAATTCCTATCGCAAAGAAAAAGATTAATGAAGATTGGAAAAATGAAAAAGCCAAGGCTAAAGCTGATATTCAAGCATTAAAAGAACAAGGTGCTCCACGTGAAGCGATTAAAGATCGCAAAGAGCAACTTCGTCGCTACAAATGTGTAACGAAGAAGGAAGCAAAGGAACGGGCACTAAAAGTAATGCGAGAAGTAGGTATCCCCGAACCAGAAAAGCGATATAGACAATATCCATTCCAATTCTCTGGCGGGATGCGTCAAAGAATCGTTATCGCGATAGCGTTAACTCTTGACCCTGATATCTTAATTTGTGACGAACCTACTACAGCTCTTGACGTAACAATTCAAGCGCAAATCCTAGAATTAATTAACAAGATTAAAGCTGAACGCAACTTATCAGTAATCTTCATTACCCATGACTTAGGCGTTGTTGCTAATATGGCCGACCGCGTTGCGGTAATGTATGCTGGTAAAATTGTGGAAATCGGTACTGTTGAAGAAATCTTCTACGATCCTCGTCATCCTTATACTTGGGCACTCCTATCATCCATGCCCGACCTTGATTCTAAGGATCGTCTAGCTTATATCCCTGGTACACCACCAAACATGTTATTCCCACCAAAAGGTGATGCTTTTGCGGAACGTAACAAATATGCGATGAAGATTGACTTTGAATTAGAACCACCATTCTTCAAAGTTAGTGATACACACTATGCCGCGACATGGTTGTTACATCCCGATGCACCAAAAATCGAGATGCCAGAAATCCTCAAAAAACGGATTGCGAACATGCGGAATAAACATGTACTCGGAGGGGTGAATACAAATGAATAAGAATGAACAACCAATCTTAAGTGTACGCGGCTTGAAACAATACTTTAAAACGGGTATTGGACGCAACAAATTAGTCGTAAAAGCTGTAGATGATGTAAGTTTTGATATCTATCGTGGTGAAGTATTCAGTCTAGTAGGGGAATCCGGTTGTGGTAAAACCACAACTGGACGTACCATCATTAAGTTATATGAACCAACCGATGGTGAAGTCTATTTCTTAGGTAGAAGAATAGCAGCTGGTTCGCTTTCTCTAAAAGAAGAAATCAAACGGATTAAAAAAGAAACTAGTGAAAAATTACGTTCCCTAACAGATGAAACTGAGAAGGCAAAATTAAAGGAAGATAGTGCAAAACGAATTGCGGAACTTAAAAAAGAAATAGAGCAACGTAAAATTGATACAGAAAAAGAAGACCGCGAATTAATGAAGAAAATGCAAATGATCTTCCAAGACCCTGTAGCCAGTTTGAACCCTCGGATGGTTGTTAAGGAAATTATTGCTGAAGGTCTTAGGATTGCTGGCGAAAAGAATGATGAAGTCATCACTAAACGGGTTAACGAAATGTTATACACAGTAGGGTTACTACCTGAGCATGCTAGCCGTTATCCACACGAGTTTAGTGGTGGACAACGTCAAAGAATTGGGGTAGCACGGGCATTAGCTCCATCACCAGAATTCATCATTGCTGATGAACCAGTAAGTGCTTTAGACGTTTCGATTCAAGCCCAAGTCATTAACTTATTAAATGACTTAAGAGATGAATTTGGTATTACTATTCTCTTTATCGCTCACGACTTATCTGTTGTTAAATATTTCAGTGATCGGATTGCGGTAATGTATTATGGTAAAATCGTAGAAATGGCTGATAAGAACGAATTGTTTGACAATCCACTTCACCCATATACTCGTTCATTATTATCAGCTGTACCATTACCAGACCCTCTCTATGAACGGAAACGTAAGCGTATTCCATATAATCCGTCCGTACATGATTATCGCTTTGATAAACCTTCATTAAGAGAGATTAAACCTGGTCACTTCGTTTATGCGAATGATGAAGAGTTTGCTAGATATCAGAAAGAGTTGAAAGATTAGTGAAACAATTTATCAAAACAATTATAGCTAGCTTAATACTCATCTTTCTTGCGCATTACTTTATCTTCGAGTTCAAATTTACGAAAGAAGCAATCTCTAATGCGATATTTGTTGTCGGAATAATAATGTTCTTTATTGGGCTAATGTTAATTACTAATGCACCTAGAGTATTCTTGATTTTCACTTATAGTGTTAAGCAAGTATTTCAAAGAAAGAATTTCCCATATAAGACTTATTATGATTATTATGCTGAAAAGGAAAAAGATAAAGTAACGCCTTATGCACTTCCCATCTTTGTGATGAGTATTATCTATCTAGGAATTTCACTAATTCTAGCTTATATGGTCCTACAAGGTGTTGAATAAAACTTTAGAATAAAAATAATGGCTAATATCAACCGCTTGATATTAGCCATTTTTACTTATAAAAAAGACCTCAAATGAGGTCTAATGTCTACCTAAGCCAACTTTCTTCATGACTTTATTAATTTTTCTTGTTGCTAAATGCATCGCATAATCTCTACCAGCATCTAAGATATCATCTAATTCTTTCGAATTACGAATATCTTTAAAACGTTCTTGAATTGGTAGGATTCGTTCAATTAGTTTGTCTGCGAGTGCCTTCTTAAAAGTACCATAATTAGCATCTTTAAACTCTTCAACTACTTCATCAATTGTCTTATTAGTGATAATCGCATAAATACTAATTAGGTTACTAATACCTGGTTTCTTTTGCGGATCATAATAAATTTGAGTCTCACTATCAGTTACCGCTGACATTATCTTCTTACGGATTATACTAGGTTCGTCTAACAATAGAATACATCCTTTATCGTTTTCACTTTTACTCATTTTCTTAGTGGGTTCTTGTAAGTCCATGATGCGGGCACCTACTTTAGGAATAAAATGTTCTGGTACAACAAAGGTCTCACCATAACGATTATTAAAACGAATCGCAATATCTCTTGTTATTTCTACATGTTGCTTTTGATCTTCTCCTACAGGTACTAAGTCAGCATCATATAGTAAGATATCTGCTGCCATAAGCACAGGATAGGTATATAAGCCACTAGATAATCCATCAGTACCTAGTTTTTGGGCTTTATCCTTAAATTGTGTCATGCGGTTTAGTTCACCAATGTAAGTATGGCATTCTAATATCCATGCTAGTTGCGTATGACTGGGTACTTCTGATTGAACAAAAATGTGTGTCTTATTAGGATCAATGCCACAAGCAATATAGAGGGCTGCGATGTCTTTAACTCGTTTTTTTAGCTCTTGTCGATCTTGTGGAACAGTAATTGCGTGGAGATCAACGACACAGAATAAGCAGTCATAATCATGTTGGAGTTTAGTAAAGTTAGAAATTGCACCAATGTAATTTCCTAAGGTTAAATCACCGCTAGGTTTTACTCCTGAAAATATCCGCTTCATTTTGCACACCTCGTATTTATATGGTATGTTTAATTATAACACTATTTTTAGGATTTTTGTACTGATTTTTGTACTGAAAACGTTTTTTCTAATTGTATCAAGAAAATTGTAGAATTCTTATATATTGTATGATATAATAACCTTGACATAACGACAATATTCGCGCTTAACATAGATTATATTTTTTCATTTTACTTTATTTAAAGGGAGGGATACTATGATTACGATTTACACTACACCTAGTTGTGCATCATGCCGTAAAGCCAAGAAGTGGTTCGAAGAATATAAGATAGATTATCAAGAAGTAAATCTTTTTAATACGAAATTGACAAAAACTGACATCATCAGAATTCTCGATAAAACCGAAAACGGATTTGAAGACATTATCTCAACCCGTTCAAAGATTATCAGTGAGAATAAAATCGATATCAACAGCATGAAAATGCATGAATTATTGGATTTCATCATTGAGAACCCTAGCATCTTAAGAAGACCTATTATCATTGATGAAAAAAGACTACAAGTAGGCTATAATGATGAAGAAATCCGCACTTTCTTACCACGTAAGATTAGAGAAGAATTGATGTGCGATGGTGATATCTGCAAGAGAGAAAGCAAACAATGTAACTACTTAGAAGCTTTAAAAGAGGCTATTAGAATCAATATTTAGCTAGATAACCCAAGTTTACCTTGGGTTTTTTTGTTGGTTGTATTCTATGGCTCTTACTGCCTTAGGCTTGGCTTTTCTTAGAGTTAGGTTAAACTTTTCTAATAATTCATTAAAGATGGTAAGTCCATAATCATAATCAGGAGCTTCCAATTCAAGTTCGTAATCGAATTGATCATAATAGTAAGACTTATCTAAGGCTATTAAACAATTTTTATATTCTAACTCATACCGGTATGTAGTTAACTCTGCTTTTACAGAAGCAAAATCTATTTTTAGTTCCTTTAAGGTCAATTTAATAACACCATCTGGTAAGATATGTTTATTGACTATATCATAATAGACCTCTTTAGTTATCGGTTCATTTATTTCGATATTACCTTTTGGACTCTTAATTTTTAGGGTTAGCTCAAACATTTCTTCTTTTATACGTACTCTAAGGACGATATGTTTGTTTTTAAGAAACCAATCTTCTGTGTCAAAGTAAATATTGGTTTGTTTAATAGGACTAGTATTCTGCAAAGAAAAGTAACTTCTAATTAGTTCATACTCTGTGTTTGTTAGTAGGGTTTTAAATTCAATTTCAAGATGAGTAGTCATTTTTTTCACCACAAGATATTTGTAATTACTACAATTTTATAAAAAAATTTCAAATTAATCAATGATTTATGGTAAAATATAGGAGTGGGGAAATAATTTATATAGAGTAAGGATGGTGAGCCCGTTTAAACGGTGAATTATGGTTTATATCAATAATTGGGATGAATTTCTTCAACCTTATGAATTAACGGTTCAAGAATTAAAACTAAAACTAGAGGGGATAAGAACTCAATATCTATTGAAGAACCTCCACTCACCCATCGAATCCGTGCAAGTACGTGTGAAGACAATTAATAGTATTCTTGATAAATCACGTCGCATGGAGCTAAAACCAGAAGAAATCAAAGATAAGATGCATGATATCGCTGGTGTAAGGATAACATGTCAGTTTGTGGAAGATATATATACAGTAGTTAATTTAATTAAGAAACGTAGTGATATAGAAGTTATTTATGAAAGAGATTATATCGCAAATCCCAAAGAAAGTGGTTATCGGTCCTACCATATTCATGCTTATTATCGTTTAGAGACAATTGAAGGTCCTCAAAAAGTATTATTTGAAATGCAAATTCGGACGATGACAATGAATGTTTGGGCAACAGTTGAACATTCATTAAATTATAAATACGAAAATCAAATACCCATTGATATTAAAGAAAAACTAGTAAAAGCTGCCGAAGCAGCTCATAGTCTAGATGAACAGTTATCCAAGATTAGAAACGAAATAAGAGAAGCGCAACGTCAATTCATCTTACGTCGGTCAAATCAATTAATTAGTTATCATGATATGCAGTAGGTGATGATATGCGCTACACAATTGTTTCAAGAGGTGACCCTCTATCAAGTGAAGTTGAGCGCTCGCTTGATGAAAGATTAGCTCAAATTGAACTCTTTCGTGATGATAAAAATCCAGAAGTAGTAATCACCGTTGGTGGTGATGGGACAGTTCTTTCAGCGGTTCATAATTATCTTGATCGTTTGGATCAGGTTGTATTTGTAGGTATTCATACAGGAAAACTAGGTTTTTATGCTGACTATATCTATGATGATTTAGATACTTTCATTCAAAATGTTAAAAGCAATAAATATCATGATGTATCGTTTCCTTTATTAAGTGCAACAATCTCTTACGAAGACCATCAAGAATATTATCTCGCTTTAAATGAATTTACTTTAATAAACCCTTATCGAACGCAACACCTAGATGTTTATATTAATGATGAGTATTTTGAGTCATTCCAAGGTACAGGTTTATGTATTAGTACTCCTACAGGTTCAAGTGCTTTTAATAAGTCTTTAGGAGGAGCTCTAATTCATCCTAATATTCAGGCTTTTCAGTTAACAGAAATTGCCTCAATTAATAGTAATGTATATCGTACAATATCGTCACCGATGATTTTTCCCAAAGAACATAACCTTACCTTAAAACCTACGCATGTGAGTGAAATCATTTTCACAATCGATCATCGTAATATTACTTTAAAGAATTATGAGTTAATCAAATTTCAATTATCTGATCAAGTAGTACGATTTCGTCATTATAATAATAATGATTTTTGGAAAAGAGTTAAGAAATCATTCTTAGTTGAAAATAAGTAAAAATAGCTTTCTTATAGAAAGCTATTTTACTAATTCCCCTTTCCACGCTTCCATACCACCAATGCAATTAACGACAAGGTAACCAAGGGAAGACAAATATTCACACAATAATTCACTTTGTTTACCGTATTTACAGACGATATAATATACTTCATCTATTGTTAGATATTTTTTCTCATCCATGATGAGTTTATCTAACGGAACATTTATGGCTCCTGGTAGATGACCTTTCTTATAATCAGACCGGTCACGTATGTCAATAATTTTTATATTTGATAATTTATCTTTCAAGTCGTTAATTTCAATGTCACGATACATCTAAATTCCTCCAAGTTAAAAAATATGCTATTCTAGTAATATTAATATTGAATTCTTCAAATATCGCTTATTATGAAGGTGTAGTTTATGAGAGAAATTTTAAAATCAATTTATGGTCCCGCTTATATCGAACCCAGTAACAATTATGATTTTGAGAAATATTACTATTTTCTTGACAAAGAATATAGTATTTTTGGCATTGAAAAAGCGCATCTCACTGATAAAGAGTTAAAACTGATTTTAAGTCAATATGATCTCTTAGGTGAAGATTTTGGTTATCAAGAAAATAAAAATCTCGTGAACTATTTATTTGGACGAAATACTATTTTGGCTAACATTAAGGAACTAAAATACTACTTTATCAAGTTTTTAGATGTTAAGGAACAAGAAACAATAAATCAACTTGATGAATTATTACGGGAAATGTATCTGACTAATACCCATTTTGTGAAGTTGTCAAATATTTATATCATCATAGTTAGTAATAATAAAGATATTGAAATAGAAAATACTTTAAAATCCATTGAGAGTGACTTCTTAATCCCTATAATCGCTTATGAGAGCGATTTATATGCAGTGAATGAGTACTTACCGCATTGTTTCATGTTTGATTTATATAGTTTTAAACAGTTCAATAATACGCAAAAACTAATTATCGACAAGATTGATTTATTACGAAACTGTATTTTTACCACAATTGATGACGAGATTAGAAAAGACTTCAAGGTTTATGTGTTAAAAAATTATCTTAATGACCAAGAAATGATGAACATCATAACTACTTACTTCGATACTAACTTCAACTTAAGTTTAGCAGCGAAAAAATGTTATATGCATCGTAATACCTTAATTAATAAAATTGACCGCTTTATCAGTGATACCAAATTTAATCTTCGTGATTACAAAGAAGCAATGCTAGTTTATTTAGCACTTATCATTTAAATTTAGACAAATTACACATTTAATCGCCTAAACTCTTGTGCAGTGTGCACATTTACTTTAAAACGCTTTTATCTTATAATATAATCAATGATACTTTGATTATGGAGGTAATTCAATGGCTACAGTTGAATTAAAACACGTAAATAAGATTTACGACAACAATGTACAAGCTGTTTTTGATTTCAACTTAAAGATTGACCATAAAGAATTCATCGTTCTCGTTGGTCCATCTGGATGTGGTAAATCTACTACTCTACGGATGATTGCTGGGTTGGAAGAAATCACTAGCGGTGAACTTTACATTGATGGCGAATTAATGAATGACGTTGCGCCAAAAGATCGTAACATCGCGATGGTATTCCAAAACTACGCTCTCTATCCTCACATGAATGTTTATGACAATATGGCCTTCGGTCTAAAATTACGTAAATTCCCTAAGGATGAAATTGACCGTCGGGTGCAAAAAGCTGCTGAAATCCTTGGTTTAAAACCATACTTAGATCGTAAACCTAAGGCTCTATCAGGGGGTCAAAGACAACGGGTTGCTTTAGGACGTGCTATTGTTCGTGATGCGAAAGTATTCCTCATGGACGAACCTTTATCCAACCTCGACGCTAAGTTACGGGTAACCATGCGTAGTGAGTTAATTAAACTTCATGAAAGTTTAAATACAACAACAATCTACGTTACTCACGACCAAATCGAAGCTATGACCATGGCGACACGAATCGTCGTTATGAAAGACGGTTGGATCCAACAAGTTGGTGCACCAAAAGAAATCTATGACTTCCCTAACAATATGTTCGTCGGTGGCTTTATCGGTACTCCACCAATGAACTTCATTAAAGGGAAGTTCACAGAAGAAGGTAACTTCGTTACTGGTGACTTCTCCATCACTGTTCCTAAACCAAAAGCAGATCTCTTAAGACTAAAAGGTTATGAAGATAAAGAAGTTATCTTAGGTATCAGACCAGAACACATTTCTGATAAACCATTAGATATTGAAGTAAATGCTCATTCAGCCTTTGAATTCACAGTTGATGTTGCTGAGTTATTAGGTTCTGAAACCTTAATTTACACTGACCTCAACAAGCAAAAACTTGTCGCAAAAGTTGATGCACGTGCTGACTTAAAAATGGGTTCAAAGGTCACCTTAGCACTTAAGATGGAACACAGCCACTTCTTCGATCCAGAAACTGAAGAAAGAATTCGCAAAAACTAATTAACTAATTATAAGCGTAAATAATACTGTAAGGTATGTCCTTACAGTATTTTTTTATCACTATTTTAAACATAGTACTTTAATGAAAAAAATGATATAATGGTGGAAAAGGAGGGTTAAGTATGCTTAAACTACTACTTGGTCGTGCTGGAACTGGTAAGTCAACCAGTATCTTAGAGGAGATAATCAATCGACTCAGTAATCCACTTGATGACCATCCGATTATTCTGTTTGTCCCTGAACAGATGTCTTTTCAAGCTGAATATGAGATTGTTAAACGACTACCCAGTAAAGCGTTTAATCGCTTGCAAGTTTTGAGTTTTAAGCGCTTGGCATATCGAGTATTTCAAGAAGTGGGTGGTTTAAATAAAACCTTTATCAATGATATGACGATTCAAATGGTCATCACGAAAATCATTACTGAAAACAAGGATAAATTCTTATTATATAATCAATTATCCCGTTCCCTACAGTTTACCGAATTAGTTCATGATTGTTTAAAAGAATTTAAGAATTATATGCTTCTGCCTGAGATAATTGATGAAGTAATAAGTAATTTAGATAAAGATAGTTTATTATATCGAAAACTCCATGATCTAAATATCATTTATAAGGAGTTAATTAATGCTTATGGTGACCGTTTTATTGACCAAGAAGACTTTTATCGCACCTTAAACCATAAAATCCCTTACTCAAACTATATAAAACAAGCAGATATTTATATAGACGGTTATCATAACTTCACTAACCTAGAACTTGAAGTTGTTAAGACACTGATGCTTTCTGCTCATCAGGTTACGCTTTTGCTGACTATGGATAATCCTAAGAAAGTTAGAATGGATGACCCAGCTCATCTATTCAATATGCCTTACCGAACTTATAAGAAAATCCTCCAATTTGCTAAAGAGAATAAACTGCAGGTTATGGAAATATTCTTTGATAAACCATTACGTTTTGAAACTAAGAAGGATTTATCACACCTTGAAAGTAATTTTTTGATGGATAAAGTATTTAATGAAGATGTTACAAATATTAAGATTTATGAAACAGAGAGTCCAATTGGTGAGGTTAATTTAGCTGCTCGCTTAATCTTTAATGATGTCGTCGAAAATGGTGCGAGTTTTTCCGATTATGTCATTTTTACCAATGATCAAGAAGCCTATTATCCTTTAATTCAAAAGTATTTTCCCCTCTATAATATCCCAATCTTTATCGATGATCAGAAGATGATGTTGGACCATTTTCTGTTAAACTTTATCGATGCTTGCTTAGAGTCAGTGCAAACTAATCTAGGTTATGAAGCGGTGTTTCGCACTATTAAAACAGAAGTCTTCCTCCCCCTAGAGTATGAAGGGGAAAAACTAACGCCAAGTAATTATGATAGGTTAATAAAGTTATATCGGGAACGGATTGATAAGTTAGAAAACTATTGTTTGTCACATGGTATCCGTGGCAATGATTGGTTTTTACCTTATTGGGAATATAATGTTGTAAAGAAAGTCGCAGACTTTAATCAAACTAAAACGGAAAAAATCTTAGCTTTGGAAAAGGAGATTAATCAAACTAAACAAGAAATTAGTCCTTTATTAGACTTCGTGGAACGTTTTAAGAAGGCTAAGAGTATCAAGGAACAAGTATTAAGCATTTATCAATTATTGGAAGACGTTAATATTAGTGAAAAACTTGATTTCTATGAAGAGTTGAAAAGTATAGGTAAAATCGATGAAATTGATTTAAATCAAGCAAAAAAGCATAAGCAAGTCTATAATAAGGTAATCGCTTTATTTGATGAATTAGTATTAGTCTGTGGTGATTATCACGTTGAGACGGAAGAATTTATCAAGATTATGCGTACAGGATTTAGAGCCATGCGCTTTACGATTGTACCACCTGCCCTAGATCAAGTAATAATTGGTTCATTAAAACGGACAAGAGTAGGGTTATTAGGACATTTCGATGACCCAAAAACTATTGGGTGTAAAAAGGCAATTGTTTTAGGTGTTTCTGAAGGCAAGATGCCAAGAGTTCATACGGACTTTGGTCTAATCACAAATGAAGAGCGGAGCGTGTTAGAAAGTTACGATATTGAGCTTTCACCTACGCTTGAACAAGCCTTTTTAGATGAGTATTTCATCATTTATACGGTATTCTGTAGCGCTAAAGATGAACTCATAATCATGTATCCACTATCAGATAATGAAAAAAAAGAAAGTTATCCTTCCGAACTTATCAGTTACTTATTAAGACAGTTCCCTAATTTAAAAAAGGAAATGGTTTATGATTTTCCTGATGCTAATGAGGATTTAATTAGTTATGTGACCAGTCCAAATATGACTGCTAAACTTGTCTTAGAAGCTATCAGTTACTTAAGGAAAGGATATCATATACCCGACTTTTGGCGTTCCTTATATGGATATTATAAACACCGTAAAGATTTAAGGCGCTTTCTCATAGGGGTAACTTATCGTAATGAACCAGAGCAGTTAACTAGTGATGATATCAAACGATTAACTAATGGAATTATAAAGACCAGTGTCAGTGGGATCGAATCCTATAATAGTTGTCCCTATGCTTTTTTCCTTGAACGAGCTTTAAATGTTCAGGAACGTGATATACAAAAGATGGAAGCAACGGATATTGGTGACCTCTTCCATGAAACATTAAAAGAGGTAATGATGAATGTCTTAAAAGATAATGACTCTTTACGTAATATACCCCTTGATAGGTTAATGAATCTAGTCGATGATATAGTTAATAAATATGCAGAAAAAGTACAAAGATCCTATTTTAATCAAAATAAAGTAAATCAGTTCTTATTGAAACGGATCAAGGATTCCCTAAAAAGCAGTATTCGCACACTCCATTATCAAGCTCAACATACTAATTACCGCACCATTATGGTGGAAGAACGCTTTGGTCCAGAAGCTGCTAAACTGAAAAACCAACCGTTAAACTTATCAAATGGTTTTAAAGTACAGTTAACTGGAATCATTGACCGTGTAGATGTAAGTGTTGATAACGATGAGCGTTATGTGAGTGTTATTGATTATAAATCAAGCAAACATGTTATTGATTTAGATAAACTCCTCAATAAGTTAAGTTTACAATTATTCACTTACTTAGATGTTGTGGTAGAGAGTTTTAGCTCCCGTTATCAAAATGAAAAGATAATTCCCGCTGGTGTACTATACTATCATGTTCAAAACTCTACTGTAACTGCTAATGAAGAGTTGAATGAAGATGACATCATCAAACAACATCATTTAAATTATCGGATGAAGGGCTTTACTTTAGAGAATAAGAGTGTTTCCATCCACTTTGATGATAAGTTAGCGACTGAGCAAAAATCTGATATAATCAATGTCAGTTTCACTAAAAAAGGGGATTATTATGATAGTTCTGAAGTAATTAACCGAATCGAAATGGATGCGTTAAGACAATTTACTAAAGAAGCCATTGAAGAAGCAGCAACTAAATATACCAATGGGGAAATCCCTATTCATCCTGTTAAAGATAATAACTTCCGACAATGTCAATATTGTAAGTATTTAGCGATATGTAAATTTGATGCCCGTTTACGGGAAAATAAATATCACGAGTTGGTAAAGTACGATAAAAAAGATATTCTTGGTTCAATCGAAAAAGCTAAGCAAGGTGATAAGTCATGAAATTCACCCAAACCCAACAACAAGCAATTACTACAACAGGTAGCAATTTACTCGTAGCTGCCAGTGCTGGTAGTGGTAAAACTACCGTCCTAATTGAAAGACTAGTCAATCGTATTAAAGAACATGGCTACAATGTGGATGATTTTCTGGTAGTAACTTTTACAGAGGCAGCAGCTAGTGAATTGAAACAGCGCCTAAGAAGTAAAATAACGGAAGAATTAATAAGAGATCCAAATAATAAACATCTTAGGAGTCAACTACCTAAAATCGGGACAAGTTATATTTCAACTTTCCATGCTTTCTGTAACCAAGTTATTAAGAGGTTCTTTTACTTAATTGATTTTGATCCAATTTATCGTATTAGTGATGATGTGGAAAGTTTAGTCTTAGAACATGAAACTTTGGATGCGCTAATAGAAGAGTTATTTGAAAAAGATGATAAAAAGTTCTTATTAATATATGATCGATTTAACCAAAAATTAAATAATGATTATTTCGTCAATCTCTTTCTCGATATTTATCATCGCTTGCGGGCTTTACCTTATAAAGAAGCTTTTGAAGAACTCACTAAAAGAGTTTATGAAACTACCACTGACTTTTCTAACTGGATATATTATGACCGTTTAAAGGCTAGCATTAAAAGTAAAGTTCAGGAAGCGAAAAATCATATTTTAAAAGCTAATGAATTATCCAAAGAGCATCATCACAGTTATCAAGAGATCTTCCCCAGTGATTACGAAATCTTTAATACTATAGAAAAACTAATTGAAAATGATTTTGACAGATGTTTCAATTACATTCAAGATATTGGGTTTGAACGTTTTCCTACTAAAGGGGTTAAACACCTTGATGAAGATATCAAGGCACTTATCAAAGATTATCGTGATCGAGGAATCGAGATTTATAAAGATCTTAAAAAGAATTATTTTAGTTTTAGTGCCCAAAGTCAAATCAAATTTATTAGCGCTAATCAAACCATCGTAGAGGCATTGTTTTATACACTTAGATTATTTGATGAAAGATTTAAGCAAGTTAAGCGTAGTAAAGGTGTTGTGGATTTCGCCGATTTAGAGGAACTAGCTTTAAAGATTATTCTTGAAAGTGATCAAGCGAAAGAATATTATCGCCAGCACTTTAAGGAGATTCTCATCGATGAGTATCAGGATACAAACTCCATGCAAGAAGAAATCATTAAAGCCATCAGTTCTGGGAATAATGTCTTTATGGTTGGTGATGTTAAGCAATCAATCTATCGCTTTAGGAATGCAGAGCCAGAAATCTTCCAAGCTAAGTATCTAGACTTCCGTAAAGGAAAGAACGGTAAACTAATTAATCTAAATGAAAATTTCCGCAGTCGTCAGGAAATTCTCGCTTTTGTGAATTTCCTTTTCTGCCAACTCATGGATTTACAGACCTTTGAGATTGATTATGATGATTTAGCAAAATTAGTTTTTGGACAAACAGATTATTTGACTAAACCACTAGAAGGACCATTCATTCATCTCCATTTAATTGATAAGGTGAGCTTAGAAGAAACATTAGAAGAAAGTTTTGAAAAAGCAAAGATTGAAGCAAAACATGTTGCCCAAGTTATACGTGATCTCATTGATAATAGTACTCAAGTATATGACTTAAAGCGGAAAGAACTCCGTCCTATTCGCTATAGTGATATCGTAATTCTCTCAAGGACAAAGAATAATCAAGAAGTATATCATGAAGTGTTTAAGGAATATAATATCCCGCTACTTACACCTGAGTTATCAGGTTACTTTAACTCCATTGAAGTGCTTACGGTAATATCGATTCTAAATATCATCGATAATCCCCTCCAAGATATACATTTATTAGCCACACTAAGAAGTCCCATTTTCAACATCACAGAAAAAGACTTGATTGAAATTAAAGTAAATAGTACAGCAGATAATTATTACTTAATGGTAAAAGATTATGTGGAGAAAGGACCAAACGAGGAGCTACGCCAAAAACTAACTTACTTCTTAGATACTTTACATGAATGGCGGGAGTATTCTTTAACTAATTCGCTTACGGAATTGTTGTTTAAGATTTATCATGAAACCAATTATTATGAATTCGTTTCAGGATTAATTGCGGGTAAACAACGGCAAGCGAATTTGGATTTGTTATATGAACGAGCCAAACTCTATGAAGAGTTATCAAGTAATAGTCTCTTTAAGTTTATTCAGTTAGTTCGCTTCTTTGAAGAAGTTGAAGCTGATCTAACACAAGCACGGACCTTATCCGATAATGAAGATATGGTTCGCTTTATGACCATGCATAAAGCGAAAGGGTTAGAATTTCCCGTAGTATTTGTGGTGGATTTAAATCGGAAATATAATCTTGCTGATGAAAAGAAAGTGATTCTTTGGGACCGTCATTTAGGGTTAGCTTTTAGTTACTTTGATTCGACTTATCGGGTTAGTTATAACACTATCTTGCAAAACCTATTAAAAGAAGAAATAAGAAGAAAACAACTTGCGGAAGAGTTACGCTTACTATATGTGGCAATGACTAGAGCTAAGGAACATTTATATTTAGTAGGTACCATACCTGATTGGGAAAGGGAAACACTTAAACTTAAGAAATTATCCTCATTAGAAACGGTACTCCTTCCGAAAGATGAACGCCTAGCAATTAGACTTTTAGATCTAATTCTCATTGCTTTGGCAAGACATCCACAATTTTGTTCTCAAGCGTTGCATATAACCCCTAATACTGATTTTTTAGCTCACTTTAATAATATACCTGACCTTGATGTAAAAATTATTGAGAACCTTCCAGAAGTGGAAGAAACTTTAATTGATGAAGAACAATTTGCGGAAGATTATACAAAATACATGAACGAGTTTGCCTGCAGATTAAACTTTCAATATCCCCATGTTGAAAAAACAAAGCATTTTGCCAAACAAACCATTGCGGATATTAAGCGAGCACAAACCTTAAGTGAGTATCAATATCATCATGAAAAGATTAGTTTGGCCAAACCAAAATTCCTAGGACAAGTGGATGCGACCTTAAGAGGTACAGCTTATCACCTTTTGATGCAACATATAGATTACCAAGTGAATTATAATCAAGCCATTTTAACAAAATTAATCGACACCTTAGTAAAACAAGAAATATTAACTAGCGAACAAGCTGAACTAATTGATTTAGGAAAAGTATTAAAGTTCTTTGAAACTGATATTGCCCAGGAAATCAAGAAAGCGAAAAGAATTTATCAAGAAATGCCCTTCACAACCTTAGTTTCGAGTAAACTTGTTTATCCTTATATGCAAGATGAAGTGGATATTTTAGTTCAAGGGGTTGTGGATTTATTTGCGGAAATATCTGATTACTGTATCTTATTAGATTTTAAAACAGATAAGGTTATCAATAATGATACAGAAAGGATTAAACGGGGATATCAAATTCAGTTAAATGTCTACAAAGAAGCAATGTCGAGAATATATAACAATAAAGCCATTAAAGCATACCTGTATTTATTTGATGTTAATGATTATCTTGAGATATAAAAAAATGAATACAGTTTAGACAAAATTTTAAAAACAAGGTATAATAATAAATAGCAACACAAAGGGGAGTCAGGGATATGTAAGAGGTAATAAATCAAGTAATATTTACAAGAAGAACTGGATTTGTTATAATATTGGTATTAATTATTTAAGGAGTGTGTTGATACTGTGGAAGACCCCTCGGTCTTAAACAACTTATTTGTAGCAAGTATATCGGCAGTTAATTACGCTTTATTCTTTATTTTATTACTTCTTTCTGCTTTCTTTAGTGCAAGCGAAACAGCTTTCTCATCAGTTAGTGTAGTGCGCTTAAAAAGTGCTAATGAGGAAGGAAAACGGGGTTCAAAGATTGCATTATACATCGTTGAAAACTTTGACAAAACCCTATCTGCAATCCTCATCGGTAATAATATCGTCAACATTGCGAGTACCGCTTTAGTAACATCGATTGCGATAGAACAATTAGGTGAAGTGCGGGGGCCAATTGTTGCGACGATTGTGTCAACAATTGTGATTTTGTTATTTGGGGAAATCTTTCCTAAATCCTTTGCGAAGGAAAATGCTTTTACCTTTACTATAAGGTTTGGTTGGTTGCTCTTATTTTTCATGCGGATATTTGCACCCCTCATCTTCTTAGTTACGAAGTTAAAGAATCTCATTTCGAAAGCAATAAAGAAAGATAAAGATACACTACCAAGTGTAACTGAAGATGAACTTGGTGTTATCATCGATACAATGACTGAAGAAGGTGTTATCGAACAAGAAGAGCAACAAATGATTCATAGTGTCCTCGATTTAAGAGATACTAATGTCTATGACATCATGACACCACGGGTTGACATGGTTGGTGTATATCTTGATGATGACATTGATTATATAAAAGAGTTATTCCTCAAAGAAAAATTCTCGCGGATGCCTGTATATAAGGAAACAAAAGACAATGTCGTCGGTATCCTTTATGAGCGTGATTTCTTTGAAGCCCTCATTACAACCGAAGACAAAAATACCATAAAGGTTGAAGAATTAATGCGAAAACCTCTCTTCGTGCCAAAGACGATGCGGGTAGACGCATTGATGAGTTTGCTCCAAAAAAACAAGCAACATTTGGCGATTGTCTCAGACGAGTATGGTGGAACTAGTGGTCTTGTCACAATGGAGGATTGCTTAGAAGAGTTAGTCGGGGAAATTTACGATGAACATGATGAAGAAGAGTTTGAGATTCGTAAAATTGATGAGGAAAACTATGACATTAATGCCGATATCGCTTTAGATGACTTGTTTGAAGAGTTAAAACTCGGTAAAGCCCCGGAAACCCAATATAATAGTTTAGGTGGCTGGCTCTACGAACAACTAGAAGAAATCCCAGAAATTGGCGACCAATATACTTATACATCGTTAGTAAAAGTTGATCGTGATATTACAACCATTGAAGATGATGAGTATATTGAGTATAAACTATGCTTTACTGTAAAAGAGTTAAATGAACGCAGAATGAAAACAATTCATTTGAACATTATGAAACATGAGTTAACAGGTAAAGAGAAAGCACATGAAGTTGTTGAAACAGAAGAAACTAAAGAATAGTAAAAAAGAAATCCTACTTAACAGATGTTAAGTAGGATTTTTCACATTCTTATTGTATATTTCTAATAACCCATCATATATAAGATAACGATCTAATGTAATCTTATGTTCACAATGAGGTACGATATATTTGGCTATACCACCAGTTGCGACGTAGAAACATTTCTTATCATATTCTTGTTCAAAGCGATTAATCATGCCATCGATGAGGGAAGCTGTACCATAAATTAAACCTGACTGCATGCAAGCTACTGTTTCCTTTTCAATAACGCGTTTAGGTGCTTTAAGTTCGATTTGGGGAAGTAGAGCAGTCTTTTGAACGAGATTATGAACGCTAGTTTCTACACCAGGGATAATGACTCCTCCTAAGAAGGTGTTGTTATCTAAGAGGGTCATCGTAGTGGCAGTCCCCATATCAATGATGATCGTGGGTTGGGGGTATTTTTTCATTGAACCTACGGCACCCGCGACTAAATCAGCCCCGATTTCTTTAGGGTTATTGATGCGAATGTCTAAGCCTGTTTTGGTTCCTGGTCCAATGATTAGGGGATCTAGATGCAAGTATTTTTCACAATAGGTGCTAAGCAAGTTAGTGATGATGGGTACAACACTAGCTATTACTACACCATCAATTTTATATCCATTAAGTAAACTATTTAAGATAATCGCATATTCGTCTGCAGTTTTATTAATATCAGTTTGAATACGGAATTTATTAATTAAATTGTCTTCATAGACCGCAAAACTGATATTACTGTTTCCCACATCAAATAAAAGTAACATCACAATAACCTCTTTTTTTATTTTTTAATAAGATTTACGGGAATTTCTAAGTGCCGTAACTACTGGAAGTGCCACAATCGCACTGAGAATTGCTTCTGCTAACACACTTACTAGTAAAGCTGTGCTTAAGAAAGCTAATGTTAAAGTAAATGTTTGTGATTGTCCATTAACATCAAGTGTTCGTGTTTCATTATAGTAGACTAAGAATAGTGTTCCTATAACTAAAATACTATGAACGAGAGAACCAAAGAAAGCAGTCCAGAGGATTCTAACACGTTCATTATTAATGACTTTTAAGGCTTTATAAATGACAACAGTCAATAAGGCAAATACCGCACGAGGTAAGACCGCGATAATGGGGTTTTGAAAGAAAAGGTCGAAGGGACCAGTAGGTCTTATATAAGCGGTAATCATACTCATTATTCCAAATAATAATCCCGTCAAACCTCCAAGTTTATAACCAAAGTATATCGCAGCGATAATCACGGGGATATGCCCTATAGTGGCAGTAGTTACCCCTAAGGGGATAAATCCTAAAAATGGTACTTGGGTAATAACAACGATAATTGTCATGAATAAAGCCAAATAAACTAAATCACGAATTTTTTGATTACGCAAAATATCCTTCCTTTCTAGCTCTTATTAAATAAGATGCCACATCTTTATTTTTATCATTACCCAATCTTGTCTGACTTATATCGAAAATATAATATCAGCAAGATTGTGCGGTTAAACCGCATTTTTATTATATTCTATTACGCTATCAAGCTGCAACTAGGATGATAAAAAAAGTTTTAACAGGCAAAATTGGGACGAATAATCATATATTGTATTAGAGGTGATATTTATGTATGATAATGGTCCACTATTATTTATTAATAGTGTCTCTTCAAAGGTAGTGAAAAATAGCAACCAATATGTTTATGATAGTCGGATTCATCAAAATGTCAAGATTCCTGAAATAAAAAAAGAAGTTATTCCAGAAGTACCTAAAATAGTTGAAGTTAAAGAAGATGAAGTTAAAACGCCTGAACCAAAAGAAGTTATAAGTAATGATGAGGAGAATAAAATCCGAAAACTCCAAAATAAATTAGAACTGTTAAATAAACGTGCCCGTTTAGGAAGGTATGTGTTAGTAAAGGTAGCATATCAGGATAATGAAATTGAAGGTTTTTTCCGTTCTCTATTAGATGATTCCATTATTATCTCTGATCAAGAAACTGAACGCGAAATCCCAATAAAAGATATTAAGAATATTGATATCTTAAAAGTGTAAAAAATCCTATTACGGGTGAGCGTAATAGGATTTTTATTCATCTTATACACCGTTGATGAAGGTATCAGGTAAGCATTGGATGCCAATGAATTCACATAAGTCGACGGTTACGCAGGCAGTGGTGGGTGTGAAGGTAAGTTCCTCAGGTGTACCTCCAACGATTAATGCCCGTAAGACTGCGCAACAATCTCTAACTGATTCAACACGGAAAACAGTAGTAGTGGCTGTAGGGTCGAGGATGTCGTAAGAAATCGCAAATGGTTCACCATTTTCGAGGTAAAGAATGAAGGGGCGAGTGTTGAATTGGTTGACTCCAGGTACATTCATGCCTAAGCGCGGTGCATCGCAGCTGATGCAGTTGGTATCAGTCGCAAATTTCCGTTGGAGGGTATCGATGAACTTAACTGTACGACATACACAACATGTTTCGCGCTCATGGTCGCTATTTTTACCACATGCTTCATCGATATCAGGGCGTCTGATTTCGACTGTCATAGTCTACCTCCTTTCATAAATAAAATATGAAAGGAGTTTTTTTTAGTATAGACAAAGATTTAATTTCGCTAAGATATTGTAAAAATAGTGTTATACCTATAGATTTTTACATTATGGCTAAGTGTAACATATTTCACAAATGTTTTAGTTGTTTTTACATATTTCATGGTATAATAGTTATGATAATTAACAACGGAGGTAATCATGAATATTGCGCTAATCGCTCATGACAAGAAAAAAGCTGATATGGTTGAATTAGTTAAACGATATGAAGATGTCCTTGCAAAACACACCTTATATGCGACAGGAACTACGGGTTTACATATCATGGGTGAAACGAAATTAAATGTGATTAGGATGAAGAGTGGACCATTAGGTGGTGACCAAGAAATTGGAGCGATGATTGCGAATCATAAGATTGATTTAGTAATCTTCTTACGAGACCCTTTAACAGCTCAACCCCATGAACCTGATGTAAGTGCACTCCTTCGTTTAAGTGATGTTTATAATGTCGCCCTAGCCACTAATCGCAATACTGCGGAACGCATATTAGAAAGCATAAAAAATGAAAGCACTAATGAATAGTGCTTTACTTCTATAGTTTATAAACAGTTATTCCTTCTAAACTGGTTATCGCATAAACAGCGCAACCATTATTGTTTTTTACCCAGATGAGAAAATCACTTTCAACTCGAATAAATACACCACGATCACTTTCACCACTAGCACTTACTACATGTATTTGGTCTCCTTCTACAAAAGCATCAAAGGCATTCATACTATCACTCCCTCTTCTATTCTATTATATGTGCTAGTATTAAAGTTTGGTAATACTAATATTGTCAAGACTAGTTATGGCTAAATAACTGGCACCTGAGATGGTACGAGCCCAAATGAGAAAACCATCACGTTCTCTTAAGAAAACCCCTTGCCCTTCCACTCCGCCAGGAGCTTGGACAAATATCACATCACCTTCTCGTAAAAATGAGAAGACATTACGATCTGGATTATTTTGGGGTGGATTAGGCGTTATCGGTGGTGCTATTGGACGAGGGCAGTTAAGATTATTTGGAAAGAAGTTCACCACATTCACCTCCCAACTTCATTATATTAAATGCATGTATTACTAATATGGATGTGCCTTTGTGGGAAAAATATGAAAAATGTATATATATACTTAAAACATTACCCTAGTTATGGAGGTAAACATGAAAAAAGCTCATTTAACTAATCTTATTTTAATCGTTATATCATACTTATTTCTGTTTGTTTTAAGTCTGATTCTAAATAGTTATGATATCAATATGTTCTTAAAAGTTAATCTAGCAAACAATGTGCAGTTAATTATTATATTAGGAAGTTATATTTTACTACTAATACCTAGTGTTATTTATAGTTCCGTAGTTATCTTTAGTAAGTTTATCGCTCATAGACGAAAAATAAAATTGGCGCTGTCAAGATATCTACTTATTTTTACCACACTGATTGTTAGCTATCTCTTTTTACTGTTTGATGTCGCATATTATTTCTACTTTGGTAGTATAATATTGTTGTACTTTATTTATTTTGTCAGCTTATATATACAGGATTATTTATTTTCTCATAAGCAACAAGCTCCAAGCGTCAAAGTAAATCAAGAAGTGGTTGAGAAGTTTCTTGAACTCTTTGGTGGTAAGGATAATATTATCAATGTGAATTATGAACAGTCCCGTTTAAGAGTAGAAGTCAAAGATGTCAAGAAACTCAAACTTGAAGAGTTGAAGAGTTTAGGCGCTAAAGGAGCGTTTGTGGCAGGTAATAAACTCCAAGCTGTGATTGGAAGTAATGCCTCACAGTTAGAAAATGCGATTAATGCCTATTTATCGAGGCTAAACTAGTTGTAAAAAAGTCTAATATATTGTAAAATAAAAATTGATAATTTAGTAAAGGGGAGAAAATAACCATGATAGAAAAAGTATTTATCGTCACTGATGAAGCTGGCGTTCATGCTAGACCAGCAACTAAGCTTGTTAATACAGCGAGTAAATATGCTAGTGATATCCAATTAGAATATCAAGGTCGTCGCGTTAACTTAAAATCCATTATGGGTGTTATGTCTTTAGGTATCCGTCAAGGTGCTGAAATAAAGATTATTATTGAGGGCGAAGACGAAGAAGAAGCGATGGTCGCTGTTGAACAAGAATTAAAAATTCAAGGTATTAGTAACTAATTATCGAATGCGTAAAGGGCTGACATGGGTCAGCTTTTTAATTTGCCATTTGCAAATTTCTAAATTAGTGCTATAATAGATTAAACCAGAGTTAATCTCAAGGAGAAGATTATCTATGTTTAAAATTGGATTCATCGGATTAGGTGTAATGGGTAGACCGATGGCCCAACATTTGTTAAACAAGTATCAACAAATTTACGTTTATACGCGAACAAAGAAAAAAGCAGAAGAATTAATACAAAACGGTGCAATTTGGTGTGAAACAATCAGTGAGTTAGCCCAACAATGTAACTTAATCATTACCATTGTGGGAATGCCTAGCGATGTCCAAGATATCTACTTAGGAAAGAATGGTTTACTTAATACATGTAAAGGAGAAACCATTCTTATCGATATGACAACTTCTAGCCCTTCATTAGCCAAGGAAATTTACCAAAAAGCTCTAAATAAAAACATTTATGTATTAGATGCTCCTGTTTCTGGTGGTGATGTTGGCGCGAAGAATCAAACCTTATCCATTATGGTGGGTGGTGATGAACCGGTCTTTGAAAAGGTTCGTGAAGTATTAGAAACACTAGGAAACAATATCGTTTATCAAGGACCAGCTGGTAGTGGACAACATACTAAAATGGTTAATCAAATCTGCATTGCTGGCAATATGTTAGGAATGGTAGAAGCTATTACCTATGCCAAACATGTCGGGCTCGATATGCAAAAGGTTTTAAAGAGTATTTCAACAGGAGCGGCAGCGAGTTGGCAATTAACCAATAATGCACCGAAGATATTAAATAAAGATTTTGCCCCTGGTTTTTATATTAAACATTTCATCAAAGATATTCACTTAGCTCAAGAAGAAGCTAGGAATATTGCGATTGATTTACCTGGGCTGGATTTAGTAGAAAGTCTTTATAATAGTTTACTAGAAAATGGTTATGGTAATTTAGGCACGCAAGCCTTAATTAAATATTATGAAGATGAAGATTATTAAAGGTTAGATCTACTTAGTAGTATCTAACCTTTATTGTTTATAATATAGGCAATATCTTTTATAATTGTGGACAGGTCGATACCGTTCTTTATTAAAAGCTAGTCCTTTATCGCCTAAGTCGCTACCGACATTGATTGTTGTTATGTAAGGATGTTCCTTATGAAGGGCTTTAATAAACTCGATTGTTAAAGTTTCGCTAATCCCATCATAGTTTTTATCAAATTTGGTTAAGCATCCCCAAGCATTTTTATTTGGTAGTACTTCGCCACTGATTAAACCAACAATTTTATTGTCAATCTCTATAACTAGAATGGTATGGTTTAAACTCTGGTGATTTTTTATGATTGGTTCAAAATAGAAGCCATCGATAATCCGTTTATACTTCTTTCCTGATTCATTAATCCAGAGTTTATTTAATTCTTTTACTTGCTTAAAGTCCTTATCTTCATATTTTCTGATTATCGCATGAGGATACTTTTTCTTAAACCGATTGAGTTTATTACGAATTTGCTGGAACTCCTTACCCTTTAGCGTAAGGAGTTTTTTGATTGAATAATGGCGCTCTAAACCTGTTAATTTACTTTCATAAAAATAAGTACTAAAGTCGGGTGCTTGTTTTAAGTAACTTAATTGTGCTTCGTTAATTGGATTAATAACAGCTTTATTAGAAATATTAGCTGCTTTATTCTGATTTAGACAAACTAAACTCGCGATTCTTAAGCATTCAATTAATTGATTAGGGTTACCAGAACCAAAAGGTAAGGTCGGTAGATACATCCTTCCTTTGTTGGTTCGGATAAAGGTAACCAAGAAATCATTGATAAATGTTTTATAGATTTTTAAATTCCGTGAATGGTTGTGCGCCCAGATATAGGTGAAATTACCGCTCCAACAATTCACAGGATATTGACAAGACTTAATATATGTATCATAGAGACTTTTATCAGCTAGCGTGATATTTTCTAACCTAATCATACTTACTCCTTTACATTGTTATTTTATTTCTTCTTTATGTTATGGTATGGATTCTATTTTGTATAACTTAATAACCTAAAAAGAAGCGGTTTCTCGTTTTTGAGAAACCGCTATAATTAATAAACGAAAGGCCGACCATAGTAATAAGAGTAAGGTGAACCAACTACACCACTATAAGTGTTAAAGGTGTAAGGGGATGAGTATGGCGTTGGTAACGGGTAAGGATAAGGGAAGGGAGTAGGAAGTGGATAGCCAAAGAAAGGTGGGCAACAACGTCTAAACCATAAAGGTGCAGTTATCGCAATCCCCGCAAGGAAAGGTAAAAAGCGATGTTCATGATTGTGGAAGTGCGTTGGATAATTCATGATAAACCTCCTTAGTATCTTGGTATATAATAAGTTATGTAAAATAGTGATAATTTGCATAGTAATACTACCCAAATACTTAAGAAAAAAATTTACATTGTTTAGTAGTTTAGGTATAATATTATTAATATCAAAATAATTTGAGAAAATTAGTAAATGAGGTAATCATCCATGAAGTACTTATTTGCGGTTAATCCAGTTTCAGGAAAGAATAAAGCTAAGGCAAAAATGGAAAAGCTAGCTGAACGTTTGAAAGAAGAAGGCATTGACTTTATTACCTATGAAACCCAACCTTATCATTATGCTGATGATTTACGGAACGTAATTATAAAGTATGGTGTTACTCATGTATTTGCTGTTGGCGGTGATGGTACCGCCCATGAGGTTTTAAATGCGGTCATGGGACTTGATGTCTTTTTTGGCGTTGTTCCTTTTGGTTCAGGTAATGATTTTGCGCGGGTAATGAATTTACCAAAAAAGATTGATAAAATTGTTGAAATGATTAAACACAATGACTATGTCACTATCGATGTAGGTAAAGTTGAAGGTGGCCGTTATTTCCTCTATTACATCAGTTTTGGTTTTGACGTGATAGTTTTAAAGAAATCGATTCAGTTTAGAAAGATTTTTAAGGGAGCATTTTCATACATAGCGGCTTTGATTGCGACTTTAGTCGGTTATAAGTGTCGTACGATTAAAATTAATGGCGAAGAACGACTCTGTTACTTAACTGCTATTCATAATGGTAAATTTTATGGTGGGGGAATGAAATTAAATCCTTATGCGGAAGTGAATGACGGGTTATTAGATTTATGTACAGTAAAGAAGATAAGTCGACTAAAGTTTCTTACCCTTTTCCCTAGTGTCTTTTCTGGTAAACATTATCGTTTTAAGAGGATCGTTAGTTTTAAAAGTAAAAGACAATTTACCATCGATACTGGTAATGGCGAAGTTTTAGTCGGTATCGACGGTGAACTTTATGAGTTACCAAATCCTGTGACAGTTACTGTTGTACCAGAAAGTGTCAAATTTATCAGATATAAATTTAACTAAAGCCTATAATAGGCTTTTTTATTTTGGTTAAAAGCTTATTTAATAAGAAGTAAAGATAACAGTCTTTACCTTTTTTATGTAACCTTCCATAAAATATTATAGCCATATAAGGAAGGTGATATTGTGTGCTCATTGGTTACTTACATCATCGTAAGGATCCATTGAAAATTCGAAAATTATATGCTTATGCGGCTACAAGTCTAATGGAAGGTGCAGAACTAGTCTACTTTTCACCGAAAATGGTTGATTTAACTAATCAAGTTATTAATGGATATATGTACAAAAATGGTACATGGGAAAAAGTAATCACTAATTTACCAGATGTAATTATTAATGCGGGAAGTCCCATGAAATTGAATCACCGTAAAGTCGTGAAAAAGTTAAAGAAACAAATACCATTTACTACCCACTCCATCGGAAACAAATTAACAGTATATAGGCGTTTATTAAGAGATGGCACCTTTAAGGATAATTTAATTCCTAGTCATTTGATCAAAAACACTAATGATGTGTTTACTTATCTTGATAAATATGGCAAAGTAATCTTTAAACCCACCAATGGTCATCAGGGTAAGAATATTGTTTATTTAGAAAAAGTAAATAATGAATACCATGTAAAAGTTCACACCAATATGGAGATTTTTACGAAGGCACAGTTAACAAGTTTCATTGAAAAAAGCATAAAACAAGAGAACTATTTAGTTCAACCATTTATTAAGAGTACGACCAAAGCGGGATTAGCTTTTGATTTTCGCATTCATACTCAAAAGGATGGAGAAGGTAAATGGGTAATCTGTGCTATTTATCCACGCATCGCAAAGAAAGGTAGCGTTGTTGCCAATATCAATAGTGGTGGCTTTACCTGTACTTTAGATAGTTTTTTACGAACGGAATTTGAGGAGAAAGTTAATGAAGTTAAACAAAAATTGCGGGAATTTGGTTTAAGTTTATCAAAAAAACTAGATGAACTTCAAATTAGTGAGTATGGGGAACTATTAGATGAACTAGGAGTTGATGTAGGAATGGATGAGAATGGTAAAATCTGGGTATTTGAAGTTAACTACCGTCCGGGTTGCCCGCCAATCTTTTATTTAGAACTCGATGTAGTGAGAAATGCGATTAGGTATGCTAAATACTTAGCGCAAAAAAGGCGGATAGTATGAAGACCATTGTGTTTCTCAATACCCAAAAATCAGGATCCAGTCGCGATGCACTCCTAGCTGCCAAAGAACTAGGTTATGAGGTTATCTTAATTACTGACCGTTTGAGTATTTCTGATAATCGAGATGAGTTTCCTGAAGTAACGGAAATGATTTATGGTGATGTAAAGAATTTAAAATACCTTCGTTATAAGATATACAGTTTAATGAAAGAAGGTTATGAAATTGACGCCATTGTCTCATTTAATGATGGAGATGTCTACCACGCCAGTTTATTAGCTGATGAGTTTAGTGTCGGCAGGTTTAGCACGGTAGCTTATAAATGTATGGAAGATAAAATACTAAGTAGGCTTTGTTTAAGAGGAACTCCCTATAACCCCTATCATAAAATCATTAATATTAATGCGAACATATTAGATCACGATATCTTCTCCCATTTACCTTTGGTTATGAAAAATCCATTATCAACAGGTAGTAAAGAAGTTTTTATAGTAAACAATAACCTTGAATTCTTTGAAAGAATGGATTACTTGTTTAAGAATAGAGTAAAATATATTTTACTAGAAGAGTATTTAAAAGGACCACAGTATTTAGTAGAGACAATGGTGATAAAGGGCAAGGTTCATATAATTGCGGTTATTGAACAAGATATTTACATGTATAAAGGTCGCTCCATCGTCGTCGGTTATAATTTACATTATGATTATAATCCTGATTTTTATAAAGGTTTAGAGACTGCTGTAAATGATATTATCAAACATTTTGAACTAGAAAATGGTACTTGCCACTTAGAACTTCGCTATATTAATAAACAGTGGAAATTGATTGAGATTAATCCTCGCATCTCTGGCAGTGGTATGAATGAAATGATCCGTTATAGTCTGGGAATTAATCTTGTGAAAGAAACCTTAAAACTAGCATTAGGATTAGAAGTAGATATAGCACCAAGAATTAGTTTGCCGATATATGCAGCTTATCTAGTAAGCCCCATAAGTGGTCGTTTACTTAAAGTGACAGGTAAGCAAAGTGCATTGGAATCAGATGGTGTAATTAGTGTCTATGTGAAACCAAAAAAGGGTAGTCAGATTTATCTACCTACCTCCATGGGACACCGATATGCGAGAGTAATTGCGACGGGAAAGAGTCCATTTGAAGCAAAAATTAATGCGAGAAGTGCCTTAGATAAAATAAAATTACACATCCTTAAGGATTAGAGATGGAAATTTACTAAAAATGTAGTATAATTAACCTAGAAATGGAGGATGTGCGATGCGGAAGTTTCAAAAAGCGGAAATCGATTTACTCTATGAATCAATCCAACCTGATGAGGAAGTATTATGGCGCGGAAAACCTCGGTTACTCCCTAATATTTCCTTTATATCAACCATTGGCTTAGTATTATTAAGCACTACATTTTTACTAATTTTTCGGTTGATAAGAGGTAAGAGTTCAACTATCTTTAACGATTGGTTTTCTACCACTTTATTAATCATAATTATTATCCTCATCTTATATCTCGTTATTTATACGCAACGGTATTACTATAGGATGAATGAGATTTTCTATTGTATTACCAGTCATCGCTTATTAATCTTAAACTCCCGCAAAAAGCGCATCATTTACTCCAAACTCTATCCCATGATAAAGATCCTAAGGTTAAAAAAATCGATTTTTGATTATGGTACGATTGTCTTTGATATTGAATTCAATGATGAACGGTTAATTGAGATTGGTTTTAATAACATTGAGAACGCAGAAGAAGTCTTAGATATCATTAATCATCAGTTACATCATTTAAGAAGTAAACAATAATAAAATCGAGTGATTTTATTATTGTTTTTTTATATATGTATAATTTATCAAGTATTCTTCTAAAGTAAGATTCTGTTCATGAATGATTTTCGCTACTTCCTTACCTACATATCTTAAATGCCAAGGTTCGTACATATAACCTGTAAGATGTTCTTTATCTTTAGGATATCTAATAATAAAACCAAACCGATAAGCATTTTCTTTTACGAATTGTCCTTCAGCTGTAAGAGCGAAAGATTCTGTCAAGAGAAAATTATTGGCAGCACAAGTGATATCTAAAGCTAGACCAGTTTGATGTTCACTATAACCAGGACGGGCACTATATAGATCTGCATTACCACCATTTAATAAATAATCATTATAGCTTTTTTCTTGTTTCTGGTAACTTCTGTATCCATTTGATAAGTAGATATAAAGATCATGTTTCTTAGCTTCTTGTTGAAGTTCGAGGTATGCTTCATAAGCAGCTTTTCTTAAATAATATCGAGACTCATCATTGATTAGTTGATAAGCATCTTTCGCAAGTACTAAATCATGTGGTTTATAGGTTTCATCTAAAAAGTAATTTTTGTTAACAAGTATTAAGTACGAATCACGATTAAGTGCAGGCTGCGGATATTTGTAAAATTCCTTTATGATAAAGGGATGATGATAAAGATTAAGGGCAGCTAAATGAGTGATGTTACTAGTTTTTCTGATTTCTTCACTCTTAATGATTTCATCAAGCGTTAAACTATCAATATCAAGGTAGATAAATAAGTCGTCCCGTTTAATTTGATACTTAACGATTAAATCAATATCATCTTGATAAATACTTTTTAAATAAGTAACCTCTGTATCACTATATCCTAAAGAATGATAAGTAGTTGTTTGTGTGGTACTATTAGTACACATGGATAGACTGAAGAGAATAACAAGAAATAATTGACCAAAACGGGGCATAATAATTCTCCTTTGTTTATTTTTTAGAAAATTATGGTACAATAAAAACGTAGTGTACAAGGAGTGAGATTATGAAAAAACTCATTTTAGTCGATGGAAATAGTTTACTATTTCGGGCATATTATGCGACGATGCGCGGAAATGTCATGCGAAGTTCGAAGGGATTACCTACTAATGCGGTATTTGCCTTTGCGAACATGTTGATGAATATAATTGATAATTACGAGTTTACGCATCTATTAGTTGCTTTTGATGCTGGTAAAACCACTTTTAGGCATGAAGCCTACGGTGAATATAAAGGCACTCGTAAACCTGTTCCTGATGATTTACTGCTTCAGATTCCCATTGCTAAGCAACTTCTTGATGCGTTAAATGTGAAGCGTTATGAGTTAGAATTATATGAAGCAGATGATATTATCGGCACTTTATCTAAACAAGCAGAACATAGTGATTTTGAAGAGATTGAAGTTATTTCTGGTGACCGGGATTTACTTCAATTAGTAAGTGAGAAAACCTATGTCAGTTTAACTCAAAAAGGCTTAACAGAAATAAAACGATATAATCTTGAAGAATTAAAACAAGAATTAGGTTTAACACCTAATCAAATTATCGATTTAAAGGGTTTAATGGGTGATGCAAGCGATAATATCCCTGGTGTACCTGGTGTGGGTGAGAAAACAGCCTTACAGTTATTATCTGATTATGGCACAGTAGAAAATCTCATTGCGAATACCGAAAGGCTAGCGGGAAAACTTAAAGAAAAGATCGAAAGTAATAAAGATTTAGCCTTATTAAGTAAGAAGCTCGCAACTATTAATCGTGATGCACCACTTGCGATTAATCTAGCAGATACAGAATATAAAGGTTGTAATTATGATACATTAAGAGAATTCTTTTTAAGTTTAGATTTCCATTCTTTAATTAAGCGAATAAATATCAATAAACAAGAAAGTGTTGTTAAAGATAAAGTAGAATACCAAATTATCACTGACCCGAATGAGTTAGATCGGATTTTAATTAATAACTCTAGTATTATTATTGAAGTTTTCGGACAGAATTATCACCAATGTGAAATCTTAGGAATGGCTGTTGTTAATGATAAGGGTAACTTCTATATTCCTTATTCTCTCTTTGAACAAAGTATCCATATTGAATTATTCTTAAGAGATCATCAGATCATTAAAGACACATACGATTTAAAGAAAGCTAAAGTTGCTTTAAAATGGCATGGTTTTGATTTGAACGGAGTTGGCTTCGATTTACTAACTGCTGCCTATATTGTGAATCCTGCGATTTCTAAAGATGATATCAGGGTAATTACTAGTCATTTCAATTATGTAGATGTTCAGTATGAAGAAGAAGTCTATGGTAAAAACACCAAATACCATAAACCAGATGAAAATACGATAGCGAGATATGCAGTGGAAAAAGCATTAGCGGTAAGAAAACTTAAATCAATAGTTTTAAATAAACTAAAGGAAAATGATCAGTTAGTTCTCTATAAAGAGCTGGAATTACCATTATCCTCAGTGTTAGCAGATATGGAATATACCGGGATTAAGGTTGACCGCAATGTGTTAATGGAAATTGGTCAAAACCTCGAAAAACGGTTAGGTAATATTGAACAGGAGATTTACCGCTATGCCAATAAGACCTTTAACATTAACTCACCTAAGCAATTAGGTGAAGTCTTATTTGAAGATTTAAAACTACCTGTGGTGAAAAAGACTAAAACGGGTTACGCCACTAATGTTGATGTTTTAGAAAAACTGTACGATGAGCATCCTATAATTGAAAAAATAATGGAATACCGCACACTTAGTAAACTATATAATACATATGTGACGGGACTCACCCCGTTAATATATCCCGATGAGAAAATTCACACTATTTTTAACCAAGCTTTAACAGCTACAGGTAGATTATCATCAACTGAACCCAATATCCAAAATATCCCCATCCGTTATGAAGAAGGTCGGGAAATCCGCAAATGTTTCGTCCCTAGTTCTGAAGGTGATTACATCCTTTCAGCGGATTACTCGCAAATTGAGTTAAGAGTATTAGCGCACCTATCGGAAGCGGAAAACCTGATTCAAGCTTTTAAACATGATTTAGATATCCACACGAAGACAGCTATGGATGTCTTTGGGATAAGTCAAGAGGAAGTTACACCTTTAATGCGTAGACAAGCTAAGGCTGTTAACTTCGGTATTATTTATGGAATTAGTGCCTTTGGGTTATCAGAAAACTTAGGGATTTCTCCTAAAGAAGCCCAAGTCTTTATCGAAAAGTATCTGGCAACTTATCCAGGCATTAAAGATTTCATGGATACCATTGTCCATAATGCGAAATTAAATGGTTATGTAGAGACAATTCTAAAACGCAGAAGGTATATACCTGAACTCCATAGTAAGAATTTCGCGGAACGTAGTTTTGGTGAACGAACAGCCATGAATGCGCCAATTCAGGGTAGTGCTGCCGATATCATCAAAATTGCGATGATTAATGTTTATCACCGCCTAGAAAAAGAGAAACTTAAGTCTAAACTTATTATTCAGGTTCATGATGAACTAATCTTTGATGTCAAAAAGGAAGAATTAGAAATCATGAAACAAATCGTTAAAGAAGAAATGGAAAATGCGGTGGAATTAAAAGTACCTCTTAAAGTAGATATCAATTATGGCCATAATTGGTTTGAGACAAAGTAGGTCATAATTAAAATACTTAAAACATACTATATTTTTGAAGAGAGGTATATTTAAGATATAGTAAAAGAGTGATTATTAGCGTAAATAATCACTCTTTTTTGATTTTGAAGACAAATTCCAACAACATTTTTAATTTTAATAATATAAGATACCCATATGAAAACAAAATCTCGACATAACTAATGCGTCAAGGTAAGGAGGTTCCTATGAAAAAGATATTCATCGCATTAGTTATGTTATGTGGGTTAGTAATTAGTAGCAATTATCGTGGCTATGCGAAGACATGTGAGGGTTATGAACTAAAACTTAAGAAAACTGAAATTGATGTTTATTTACATGGGGATGAACCTAATTATTTGAATTATCTTGAGGTAGTAGATAAATGTGGTAAGAGTATTAATTATGATAAAAGAGCTTTAATGATTAATGATTACCAAGTTGATCTAAGCAAAATAGGTCGGTATAAAGTCGTTATAACTTTACTGATTGAAGACTATCATGATACGGAAGTAATCTATGTGAATGTGAAAGAAGATTTGACACCACCCATTATTACTGGCTTATATCCTAAATATTATTTTAAGCAAGGGATTACCCTTAATCAGGATTTATTCTTAACTAGTAACCTTAAGGTCTATGATGAATTTGATGGAGATTTAACTGATAAAATTGAAGTCGACTATAGCAAGATTGATACTAATAGCATTGGCGAATATGAAGTGTTATTCTTTGTGAAAGATAGTAATAATAATGAAGCACAGGAAAGTGTTAAAGTGTATATAATGGAAACATTACCAGAATTATTGATGGGAGTAACTGATCTGACCATAGAAGTCTTTAGTACCCTTCCTAACTTCTTTGAAAATTTAACAGTATATGAAGAAGAGGGGATGAGAGCTAAAGTAAGTATTGACCATAGTAATCTGCGCTTAGATGAATTAGGAATTTATGAGATTAAATATACAGCGGAATTATTTAATATTATTGAAACTAAGTATCAGAGAATAACTGTTGTTGATACTACTAGTCCAGTAATCTTCGGTGTTAAGGAGATAAGGATAAAGGCAGGAGAAAAACTCAATCTCTATAAGTATTTTACGGTAAATGACAATTTTGATGAAGTAATTTCCTTAATGTTTAAAGGTAACTATAATACTAAGAAAGTGGGAACTTATAAACTCACTTGTATTGCGAAAGATCACAGTGGTAATACTAGTGAATATCCTTTTATCTTAATCGTGGAGAAGAATCATGGTAGTTTTTGGTTATGGTTTGTTTGTATCTTGGGTTCAGTTAGTTTACTAATATTAGGGGCATGGTATTTATATAGACAGCGGAAAAAGGCAGTTAATCATCAATAACTGCTTTTTTCCGTTTTTTATATTTGCGTTTTTAGGTACACTTATTTATAATTAGTATGATAGGAAGGTGTAAGTATGCCAGAATTACCAGAAGTAGAAACAGTGCGTAATACTTTAAAGCGCAAAGTGTTAAATAAGACGATAGTCGCTGTTGATATTCTTTACGATAAAATTATTAAGACTGATTTAAGTCTTTTCCGGAAGAATCTCCTTAACCAAACAATTATTGATATTGAACGAAAAGGTAAATATTTATTATTTAAATTAAATGATTATTATCTAATTAGTCATCTGCGGATGGAAGGTAAATATTCCTTAAAGAAAGTTAATGATGTTATTGATAAACATACTCATGTGGTTTTTCGGTTTTCTGATGATACTGAATTAAGATATCTTGATGTAAGAAAATTTGGGACGATGCATCTTAAAAACATTCCTGAAGTATATGTAGGTGAACCGCTAGAAAAACTAGGATTAGAACCTTTTGATGATGGCTTTACCTTAGAATACTTAAAAAGTGAATTCACGGGTAACAGACCTATCAAGAATGTTTTACTAGATCAAGAGATTATTGCTGGATTAGGAAATATTTATGTAAATGAGATCCTTTTCCTCGCCAAGCTTCATCCCGAAACACCTACTAATAAGTTAACAGACCAAAATATCCTTGATATTATTAACGCAAGTAAAGTGACATTAGAAAAAGCGATAAAACTTGGCGGGACTACAATAAGATCTTATACCAGTGATGATAATGTTACGGGTAAGTTTCAAAATGAGTTGTTGGTGCATGGAAAAGTTGATGAGCCATGTCCGGTATGTGGGACAACTATAATAAAGACACGAGTTAGTGGGCGTGGTACCTATTTATGTCCTAACTGTCAAAAATTGTGATGGTGATTAGTGATGATCATTGGTTTAACTGGCGGTATCGCAACAGGAAAGAGTACGATTTCTAATCTATTTAAAGAGAAGGGTATTCCTGTCATCGATAATGATAAAATCGCTCATGATTTGATCAAACGAGGGCAACCTGCTTATAATGAGATTATTACTATTTTTGGTTGCGATATCCTAAATGAGGATGGAGAGATTAACCGGAAGAAATTAGGAGAAATAGTATTTAATAATGAAGAAAAACGGTTAATCTTAAACAAAATAGTCCATCCCTTAGTTAAAGATGTAGTTAAACAAGAAATTAGAAAGTATCAACAAGCAGGTTATAATACTATTGTGATTGACGTACCACTATTATTTGAAAGTGGCTTCGATGATTTATGCGATATGACGTTAGTAGTATATGCCCATCCCTTAGTTCAATTAGAAAGATTAGTGAAGCGGGATAGATTAAGTAATGAAGAAGCTGAAAAACGTATTAAGGCACAAATGTCTCTTGAAGAAAAAGTTCTAAGAGCTGATTATATTATTAATAACTCAGATACTATTGATGAAACAATAAAGCAGTTTAATCAGCTATTAGAGAAAATCAAGGAAAATTGTTGATTTCAGTTTGTCTAATTATGGTTTTTAAGGTAAAATAAAGGAAAGATTAATTATTATTGAGGTGACGAAAATGGGATTCTTAGATTTTTTTGTCCGCGATGTTGAAACTAGTGATTTCCATACTAATCCCAACTTGCGGACACATTATTATCGCAGTGATTATCGCCAAACAAAAGAAACTATCATAAGTTATTTAAAGTCAAAGAATTTACAAGTAAAGCATATTGATGATACATATGGCGAAATCTTCGTGGAAGCTTCTAGTTTTCATTTAATTTTTTCTATTCGCAAAGCTGGTGTAATTAATTCCAGTGTTGATATTAAAGTTAGTGTCTATAACTTTTTGCCAGCAGGAAGACCTTTTAAATTGATAAAAGAAATTTATGCCTATTTAGATAAAGCATTACCAATGACAGGGGTTGGAGTGCAAGGCTCTTAGGAAGTGATTAAATGGAATTGACACTTCATGTCAATGATAAGTTAAAACTATATAGTAAAACCTTTATCAGTGGACATCATTATGAAATTGTGAATTTACTATATCAACCGATAATTGGGATTGAAGCTACTAATCTTTATATTACTTTATGGAACTTATTAGCGATAGAAAAAGCTGAGTTAACCTTATCGCATCGTCAATTATTGACTTTTTTTAATTGGAATCTTAAAAAGTTCCTACAAGTAAGGGAACGATTAGAAGCAATAGGATTATTAAACATTTATTATCACCATGTGGAAGGTTATTATGTATATGAAATGCGCCAACCACTTACTAGTCGGCAATTCTTCCTTGATAGTAACTTAAATGTGCATCTATTGTATCAGGTTGGCGAAAATCTTTATGAATATTTAGAACGCAAGTTCTTAGTGAAACCCTTAAGTAGCGAACTTACTAATATCACTAAGAATTTCACTGATATTTATCAAATTAAAGATGATAAGAATATCCTTTCACTGGAGAATAAAGAATATATTACGACATTTGTAAATCAATTTACAGTACCATTAAACTATGATTTTGATTTTGAATTGTTTACTTTATACTTAAATAAGCAATTTGTGAATCCAGAATCATTTACTAAAGAAGAAAAAGCAGCAATTGTGAAAGAAGCTGCCCTTTATAACTTTGATCCCCAAACCATGAGCACAATAGTACTAGAATGTGTAGATAATAATCAACTTGATGTTTATAAACTGCATGAAGTCGCAAGAGAATATTATAAACGTGCTAAAGTTAAAACCAATCTCTTACAAAATATTAAAGCAACAATGACAGAACAAGAGTTTTCAGCATATATTAAGAAAAAGCGATTAACAGAAAAAGAAAAACGGTTAATGGATTATAAGACTAAGACTCCATTAGAATTCTTACGGGAACTTCAAGAGGATACACCTGTACCTAATAGTATGTTAGATGTTGTAAATGAGATTTTTACTGAGTATAAGCTACCTGGAGAAGTTATAAATGTATTAATCGAGTTTGTGCGAAAACGTAATGATGGAAGACTTCCGAGAGAGTATATGAAACTAGTGGCATCCACTTGGGTTTATAATAAAATAACCACTGCCGAATTAGCGATGGAAATGGTGGATAAAATTAATTCCCTTGAAAAAGAATATGAAAGCCGAGGGGAAATACCACCGACATATCGAAGTAAGAAGGTTAAACGGATAGTCGAAATCCCCGAATGGATGAAAGAGCAAACTAGTGATGAACTTGATGATAAGGAACAAGTAAATTTAGAAGGTTTAAAAGAACTCCTCGAATCATTTAAGTAAGGTGATAACCATGAAATCAATATATGAATTATTAAACATTGACCAAGGGATAATTGACAGGGTCAATGAGATTAAACAGAATATAATAAATAATAAGACTTTATTGAAGTATTGTAAGGAAAATCAGATTAAGTTACGTGACGAAGTAATTGATGCCAGTTTAATGAACTTGGTTCTATTTGTCGACTATCATGGGAAATGTGAAGGTTGTCAAGGTCTACATGAATGTAAGCAAATTAATAATGGTTATCGCCCCATCTTAAGAGATCAACAAACCCATATTCATCTCTTGTATACTCCGTGTGAATATCAATTAGCATTTGAAGCGCAAAATGAAATCGCGCAAAATATCCGTTCTTTTTATTTACCTAAGAAGATTCTTAATGCATCTTTTGATACACTTGATATCGCTGAAGGGAGAAAAGAGGCGATATTTAAGGCAGCAACATTTGCGAAAACTTACCAAGTTGGTAAATTTCAAAAAGGTTTATTTTTATGGGGACCATTTGGGGTAGGGAAAACTTATATTTTAGCAGCAATGGCAAACGCTTTAGCTAAACGTCATATTAAAGTCGCCTTAGTATACTTACCTGATATGATTAGAGAGTTAAGAAATGCGCTTGGGCATAATAATTTAGAAGAATTACTTACAGAAATTAAGAATGTCGAAGTCTTAATCTTAGATGATATTGGTTCGGAAATGCATACCCAATGGGTAAGAGATGAAATCATTGGTCCCTTATTACAGTATCGGATGTTAGAAGAAAAACCTACATTCTTTACTTCTAATAAAACCATTGATGAGTTAATTCGTGATTATGCTTATACAACCGATGGTGTTCATGATGAAACGAAAGCTAGACGTATCGGTGACCGCATAAAAGCGTTAGCGGAAGAAGTAAAGATAACTGGTAAAAATTATCGACTCTAATGTTTAGGTCTTGATTTTTTATTAAAGAAGTTATATAATTCTTGTTAAATTACATATATATTAAATTACTAGGTTATAATACTTTTAATAAGACAACAGCGAAGAAACGGACACGGTAAATAATTTTAACATCCACAGAGAAGAAATCCTTAGGCTGAGAGATTTCGATGGGCGATTATTTACTACTACCGTGGAGCTGGACTCGAAAGAGAACCCCGCGTGCACGCGTTAAAGTGAAAGAGGTAATCAAAGATGTTCTTTGATTACGAATTAAGGTGGTACCACGGCAATTCGTCCTTTGGATGAATTGCCTTTTTTTATATAGGAGGAATGTTTTGAAAAATAGTAGTTTAAAAGCCATTTTAATAGGTGTCTTAATTATCTTTATTTCAAGTATTATTGTGGGGTTAATTGAACCACTATTCCCTGGTATACCAGAAGTGATTTGGGAAGCACTAACTTATGCGTTTGGTTTAAGTTATGCGATAACCTACAATGTACAATATCCTAATAGTAATGTTAATCCCAAGGTTCAAAAAATTGTAAGTTACTTATTTTGTCTAGTTATCGTCATTACTGTTTATATCGGGATTAGTTTATTAATCGATGCATTTAAGAAATAAGTTGAAACATATTTAAAGGAGGTATTACGATGTCAATCAAAATTACATTCCCTGATGGCTCAGTAAAGGAGTATCCTCAAGGAACAACTCTCGCAAATATCGCTAGCGCAATTTCACCTAGCTTGAGAAAGAAAAGCGTCGCTGGAGTTGTTAATGATGAATTAGTTGATTTAAATAGACCAATAGAAAGCGATGCGACGATTAGACTTGTTACTACTGATGATAAGGAAGCATGGGAAGTATTAAATCACTCGACAGCCCATTTATTAGCTCATGCAGTTAAACGCCTATACCCTCATGCTTTATTCTGGGTTGGACCAGTAGTAGAAGAAGGCTTCTATTATGATATTGACTTAGGTGCTGATTCCTTAAGTGAAGAAGACTTAGTTGATATTGAAAAGATGATGAACCAAATTGTTAAAGAAAACATTATAATTGAAAGAGTTGAATTAACTAAAGAAGAAGCCTTAGCCCAATTTAAAGGTGATCCATATAAAGTAGATTTAATCGAAAACTTTGAAGAAGGTACAAAAATTAGTGCTTACCGTCAAGGAGACTTTATTGACCTTTGTCGAGGACCTCATTTAGAAAGCACTGGACAAATCAAAGCCTTCAAACTATTAAAAGTGGCTGGAGCTTACTTCAAAGGTGATGCTAATAACAAGATGTTACAACGGGTTTATGGTATCAGTTTTTTCAAGAAGGAAGATCTTGATAAACACTTATTAATGTTAGAAGAAGCGAAAAAACGCGATCACCGTAAACTCGGAAAAGAACTAGGTTTATTCATGATTAGTGAGTATGGTCCAGGGTTTCCCTTCTGGTTACCTAATGGGATGATATTAAGAAGAGAACTGGAACAATTCTGGTATGATAAACACATGCAAGAAGGCTATCAACTTATTCAAACGCCAATTATGTTAAACCGTCAACTTTGGGAAGTATCAGGCCACTGGGAAAACTATCGAGAAAATATGTATACATCAGAAATTGATGAAATGGAATTTGCGATTAAACCAATGAACTGTCCAGGTGGCATGCTAGTTTATAAACATACACTTCATTCTTATAAGGACTTCCCATTAAGAATCGGTGAGTTAGGTTTAGTTCATCGTCATGAGGCAAGTGGTGCTTTAACTGGTCTCTTCCGGGTACGTAACTTCACGCAAGATGATGCTCATATATTCTGTAGAGAAGACCAAGTCATCGATGAAGTAACTAACCTTATTCGATTGTTCGATTACTTCTATTCTGTCTTTAATTTAAGTTATCATATTGAACTCTCTACTAGACCAGAAAAATATATCGGTACAATTGAAGTCTGGGATAAAGCCGAAAAAGCTCTTGCGGAAGCATGTAAACGCGGTGGTAAAGAGTTCAAGGTTAATGAAGGCGATGGTGCTTTCTATGGACCTAAGCTTGACTTCAAATTGAGAGATTCTTTAGGTCGTATTTGGCAATGCGGTACGATTCAATTAGATATGAAGTTACCAGAACGCTTTGACTTAACATATATCGATGCTGATGGGGAAAGAAAACGTCCTGTCATGTTACATCGGGCAATTTATGGGTCAATTGAACGCTTCATCGGTATCTTAATTGAACATTATGCTGGTGCCTTCCCATTATGGATTGCCCCGCGTCAAGTTGATGTTATTCCTGTTAATCCCGAATTACATAGTGCCTATGCCGAAAAGGTTAATGAAATCTTAATGAGTAATAAAATTAGATCCCATGTGGATTTACGTGATGAAAAAGTAGGTTACAAGATTAGAGAATCACAAGTAAAGAAAGTACCTTATTCTATTGTTCTAGGTGATAAGGAACAAGAGGAAAACTTAGTGACTTTCCGTCATTATGGGGATACTAAGCAAGTGACTGTCCCATTAGATGAATTTATTAGTATGTTAAAGGCGGAAATTCAAAACAAAGGTAAATAATCAAATGAAAAGATATAGATTAAATGGCAACTCGTCCTTTGTATGAGTTGCCATTTTTCATATGGCATAGTTATTCGCTGATTCTTTATATCTGATATTTATAATTAGGACATATTAGATATCATACCTATAAGTCATTCTTACATATAGTTTATAAACTGATAACCAAGTTGAACGTAAACCTTAAATAAGAAAAAGATTATTATCTTTGTCGATATCAATATAAACACGTTTAAATTTGTGACATTTTACGACATTTTTTGTCATTTCTTGATACTATTTATGAAAACGCTTATAATATGCTTGTGATAAGTAAAGGGAGGATATTATGGCTCAATCTGTCTATACAAACATGTTTCATACTATTAATAAAATTCGAAAACGAATTAATGAAATTGAACCATATCGTTATCGTGATTCGTTTCAACCTACCATATTGATAGCTGAGGATAAAAGTGATAGCGAAAAAACACGGGTATTACCACCGGATAAACTATCTTATCGAAAACTATCCAGGGGTGATACTATTTTTGGAAAAAATCGCTATTATTGGATCAAACCATAAAACTTAACGATTCCCGCAGAATGGCATGATAAAAGAAAAATTATCATTTTTAGTTTTCCAAGAATTACAAATGACTGAGATAATAATTTTGAAGGATTAGTTTACATCAATAATACTCCCTACCAAGGAACTGATTCAAATCATTGCGAAATCTTTTTACCTCAAGATTGTGCGGGAAAAACGCTTGACCTTTGTATTCGGTTTTGGACAGGATTTAGACCAGAAGAAGAATCAAGATATATTTTTGAGGGATTTAATGTATGTTACTTAGATGAACGAATCGATGATTTATATTTCACAGCGAAAAATATGTTAGAGGCTGCAGAATTATTAGAAGATAATTCATATGATGCACATCAGATTTATAAAGTTCTCGAACATACCTTAAAAATTATTGATTGGACTAAAGAAAAACTTCAACCTGCATTATTTTTAGAAACTTTATATGAAGCCCAAGCTTATTTAAACGAAGCATTAAGTAAAATGAAAAAAGCTTCACCAATTACTGT
This sequence comes from Bacilli bacterium, assembly GCA_012516175.1. Lineage (GTDB taxonomy): Bacteria > Bacillota_I > Bacilli_A > Haloplasmatales > Haloplasmataceae > JAAZCR01. The sequence goes on along the minus strand of JAAYWZ010000160.1, from coordinate 324 downwards.
TAATGTATTTGGACATACTCACATCGATTTAGCATGGCTCTGGAGAATAAAACATACACGTGAGAAAGCTGCTCGTTCTTTTGCGACAGTACTACGCCTAATGGAACAATATCCCGAATATATCTTTGTCCAATCTCAACCGCAAATCTATGCCTTTTTAAAAGAAGATTATCTTTTAATCAATATAGTTATTAAAATTAATTAAATTGATAAAGAATATTAAAGAATTTTAATAAAAATAATTGATATTTAAATAAATATATTGATATAATCATCTTAAAAGGAGATGTTTATAATGAAATCTAAAGAAGTATTAGAATTATT
>JAAYWZ010000159.1 GCA_012516175.1 Bacilli bacterium | reverse complement strand
GATATAAGCGTTCTGATATTTTTTTAATTTTTTAATTTTAATTTCTCTAGTTTTATTTAGATGAAATACGACCGTATCATTATTAATATACCTAATATTTTTATAGACATTCTTGATTAAAGGGTTATTTGTGCTTAAGGGTAAACCAATAACCCTCTTAATATCATTTAGATATAGTGGTTTCATTTATACACCTCGAATCTATAAATTCAATAAATTATATGATTTGGTGTTTAAAGAAATCATGAAAATTAACGCTATTTTGCTTTATTTATGAAAAATACTCTTTTCTACTAAAAGTTACTAAGATATAATAAACTCATACACACAAGAAAACATACCAGTAGATTGGGGTTTTTACGTTATGATAAAATACATTTTTAAAAGGTTCTTTTTTGCGTTATTCAATGTGTTTTTTATCATGTCATCTATTTTTATCTTTACGCTATTTATCTCTATTTCGCAAAGAATGCGTTTTACACCATTCTTTGATCGAATTAGTATCGTTTGGATTCAATATAAGAATTATCTAAACGGGATAATTAAAGATTGGTACTGGGGTAGGAGTCATATCGCCCAAGGTAACGTATGGTATGCGGTTGTCCCTAAAATTAAAATAACGGTAATAATTAATCTCATCGCTTTTTTTATTTATACAATTGTCGGTATTATCCTTGGAATTATTACCGCCTTTCATAAGAACCGTCCATTAGATTACCTTATTGGAAATGTGGCCTTATTATTTAACTCCTTACCTAGTTTCATTCTCATCTTTTTGTTAGTGATCTTATTAGGATATACCTTTAAAATCTTTCCACCCCTTCATTTATCGAAAATCTATGGTTATAAGAAATATTATCTCTCATATGCAATTCCAATGTTAGCTTTAGTATTACCACAGATTGGTTATATCTGTCAGTTAGTACGGGGTGAAGTTAGTGAAATCATCAAAGCTGATTATATGTTACTGGTAAGAGTTAAAGGGTTATCTAAATTTCAAGGTCTTATGCGCCATGGTTTTCGGAATGTCTTGGTTGCTATCCTACCGTCTCTATCTACAACTTTTACGAGTGTCATAACTTCATCAATGTTTATTGAACGTGTTTCTAATATACCTGGACTAGCCTTATTGTTTTTTGAATCTTTAATCGATGAACGACCTGATGGCTTCTATCTAGTTCCTGATATTCCTCTATTAGTGTTGGTATGTGGTATATATAGTCTCTTAATCTTTGGGATAAATTTTATAATCGATGTATTATATAGGGTGTTAGACCCATCAATGAAAATTGGTTCAAAGAAAATCTAACAAAAAATGCTCATAATTGAGCATTTTTATATATCTCATTAATTTTTAATAAATCGAAAGATTAGGATAGAAATGTTGATATATCATCTATAATGAAGGTGTGTATTTAAAATAGGGAGTAAATTTATGAAACGCTTAAGGGTTTTTTAATTTTTCTTCTTCCTCACCTTCATTTCCGGTTGTGGTTATCAGCGAGATGGAACCTAATATAAAGATGCTAAGGAAAAATTAGATACTTACTATAATGAGTTTATGGAAATAATAAATAAAGCATTAGGATATCGGATTACCGAAGAAATACCTATACTGGTTATCATGAAGATGATACTAAAACTGTTACTATCGATGTTTTCCTGTTAAGAATACTGCCAAGTTCCAGATTGATAAGGAGTCGTTTTATTTAAAATAAGAAGTTAGCGATTATTACATGTATTTTCAAGAATTTGGGCGCTTTGTCAAGACCAAAATCTTAGCTGATAAGCAAGTTGTTGAATTAAAGGAAGAAGTAGTACCAATTACAGAAAATGATTTAAGGTATGAGATAAAAAATCAAGATAAATTAATAATTTTCAGATACAATTTACTTTATGGCAATTTTAATGATAATGAGTTAATCAAGAATCTCTTTCTAGAAAATTTATATAAACCTGTATATTATTCGGATAAAGTGCCAATTACGGTAACGATGACATTTAATAAAATCAGTAAAACCCTCAATTCATTAACCATCGATGAAAAAGTTGATGGTTTTACTGAACCGGTAAATATAGTTATTAAAATTAATTAAATTGATAAAG
>JAAYWZ010000158.1 GCA_012516175.1 Bacilli bacterium | reverse complement strand
TCATTATCCTTTGCAAGATGTTCATAGATTATAACTTCCTTGTCATTATTGATAGGAACGAGGAGAATCTGCTTAGGAAATAATCTGATAATATCTAAGTCATTATCTAGCAATAAATCTTTTAATAAACACTGATATTTATCAATAATCTTACCGAAGGTGTCGCTTTTTTTCGTGGTATACATCATGAGCACTATTATCAACTCCTTATCCATCTCTTAATAAAATATGCCCATCCGACTATATCGAATGGGCATTTATCTTTATATAAAATATTTATGAAAATTAATAAGTTCATCATCGACGAGAAGATATTCCTGTAATTCTGGTTGAACTTCCACAGCTTTCTTTAAATCTTGCAAAGCTAAATCATCCTGATTTAACAGAGCGTAACAACAAGCACGATTATATAAGAGAATCGCATGCTCTGGATGATAATGTAAACCTTCGGAATACACATCAATTGCTTTTGGTAAATCATGGTAGATATCTTTATAAACTAAAGCCAAATTCAAATAAGCATTGGCATAGGTGGGTTCTAGTTCTAAGACCTTTTCATAAGCTTTGATGCTCTCTTCAAAGCGTTTTAATTTGCGAAAGACTACGCCAAAATTAAAGTATAATAAGTGATTATCCTTTCTTAATTTTAACGCTTCTTCGAAACATTCAAGCGCAAGCTCATTTTCATTCATACTCTCATATACACTACCTAAGTTTAAATGGGCATAGAAGTAATTAGGATCACATTCTATTGCTTTTTGGTAATGGTAAATAGCGAGATTTGTTTCACCCAAATCATCATAGATATTCGCTAGAAAAAAGTGAGCTTCGGTATACTCTGGCCAATAAATTAACGCTTCTTTATAATAACTGATTGCCTTATCGTAATCTTTTAGATTATCATATATCGTTCCAATACCATAATAAGCGATGGGGTTGGTGGGATCAATTTGGAGAACCTGTTCATAAAAACTTATCGCTTCATCGTTTCTACCCAACTCATCATAAATTAAGGCTATTGTCATTAACAACCAGACATCTTCTTTAACTTGTTCTAAGGCTAATAAGTAGTACTCTAATGCTTTTTCCAAATCACCATTATCATAGGCATTTTTAGCTTTAGCGAGGATTTCGGCAATTAACATATTTAACACCTCGCCTTATTTTAACTTAATATATAAGAAATATCAAGGTTAATATCACTTATTGAGATGTTTAGCCAGAATTTGTTTAAATTGTTTAATCTCTAATGGTTTTAATAAGTAATCATCCATACCAATTAATAAATACTCTTTAATCTGTTCAGTAAAGGCATTAGCAGTTAAAGCAATAATGGGAATACTGTTATAATTTATCATCTGCTTAATTATCTTTGTCGCTTCAACTCCATTCATAACTGGCATTTGAACATCCATAAGGATTAAGTCATAGAGTTTATTCTTGCACATCTCTACAGCTTCTAAGCCATTGTTGGCGATTTCAATATCCTTTTTATTATATACAGAAAAGATCTCCTTAATAAAGATCTGGTTAATAACATTATCTTCCACAACTAAAACCTTTTTACTTCTTAGTAAATCTGTAATATACTCGTTAGATAATTCTTGGTTATTATTTTCAATATTCTCTATATCACAAATTTTAAATTTAGTAATAAAGGTAAATATCGTTCCGACATTTTCTTTGCTTTGTACATTAATATCACCACCCATTAATCTGATTAAGTCCCGCGCAATCGTAAGACCTAAACCAGTGCCTGACTGAGGATATTTGCCATAACAGGCCTGGAAAAAGGGGACAAAGATATTATCGATTTTATCTTTAGAGATACCAACGCCAGTATCACTAATGGTGTATTCTAAGATGACATATTCATTAGAATAACCAAACAGCTCGATATCTAATTTAACCTGCCCTTTATCAGTAAACTTAATCGCATTAGATAGTAGGTTAACCAACACTTGTTTTAAGCGGGTGCTATCGATATTTAAGTATTGGGGAATTTTAGGATCTATTTTGTATTCAAAATCAATGTTCTTATTAACTGCTTGTACTTTTAATAAATCATGCACTTCTTTAACGATTTGACTTAAGTCATTAGGTCGTTCATTTAAGCAAAATTCATTGGACTCAATCTTGGAGAGATCTAAGATATCGTTAATCTTTTGGAGAAGTAATTCACTTGAGGTATAAATACCTTCAAAATATTCTTTGACTTTTTCTTGATTATCAAATCCAACTCGCTTCAACAGTTGCGTATAACCACAGATAGAGTTAAGTGGTGTACGCATTTCATGACTCATATTAGCGAGAAACATCGTTTTGGCCTTATTTGTCTTCTCTGCTTCTTTTAATTCATTATTTAAATTAGTTAGCGCATTTTCATATGCGTCCTTAACATAAATAATTAATCTTTTTATATGATCAAAAATGAGCGAAAACTCTTCATATGTAAGTATTTCTTTAGGTATCGCAATCGTATCAGTTTCGATAACTTCAAGATTATCAAAACTACAAACAAATTTACTCAATGGTTTGTTGATTGAATAATATAAACGATAATAGATTAAAAAATAGATGAAACTTAAAAGTATTAGTGATCCACTAAAGGGAATAGTCATCTCACTAATAATGTTATCACGAATATTCTTATTCTTAATAGTTGTGGCCAAAAGGTAATCATAATTATATACCTTTATCTGTTTATAAGTCAGAATATCTTTACCAAGCAACATATATAATACCTTCAAAATACTGTGCTTAGTAAAATGGTCCTCAAGATTATTATTAGAATAAGGTATAATCTTTGTGTTATATAGGTTTAATAAATCAAGCATTTCATTATCATATATGAACACTAAATGGAGTCCTTCATCTACACATTTTATCGCCGTTAGGTGATCTAGTAAGATATCATGAGTAATAATAACCGTTTCCGGTTCTAAGGTATTTAATGTTTCGTGATTAAGGGTATTGTTTATTGGTTTATGCGCATGAGTAATTTTTCCCTCTTCTAATACAATATAATTATCAAAAGGGTGATGATTAAATAAGATCTCATTGATAAGTTCAAGTTGATTTTGATTATAATTTTTTTCCCTAATGATTAAACTATCACTAATTAACTCAATATATTCTAGACTTTCGATTAATTTCGCTTCGATTGTTGCAAATTGTGTATTAACTTGATATTTAATTAATTTATTTTCTTGAATATATATATACATAAGGAAGAATAGTACCAATGTGACATAAATTATAATAAGCTGCGCAAACATAGACAAACGTAAATGATTCACTAAACTCTTCATATCCTCAACCCCAAAACAACATATTCTTACTTATCTTAGCAATTTCTCTTGTCGAAGTTTGTAGATTCTTGGCTATACTTATATATTTAATAGAAAACAGTAGTCTAGGTAACTTGCGAATTTATCAATCTATGTTATAATAAGAGTGTTTAATGGAGGTTCGGTTATGGAAAAAACACGCTACAATGACATTCCTCATAAGCTGTTATTAGGACTTACTTATCTCATTATCATGAGTGTGATTGGGGGAATTATCTCCTTAATTATCTATCAAATCATGTTAAACGCTCATCCTAATAATCCTAATAATGAAATCTTTACGATTACGCTTGCCAATTTCCTATCCTATTTTCTTTTAGCCTTTGTGTTTGTGTTCGTTTTAAGGGATTATTATAAAAATGAATTCCAATCCTTTTCGAAAAACATTTTATTATATCTAGGGTTTGCGATTGGTGGTTTTATCTTAAACTATTTCTTAAGTGCAGTTATTCAAGAAATATACAACGCTGTTGGATTTGAGTCGCGGGATACAGCTAATCAGGAAACTATTTCAGAAACATTAAAATACCCCCTACTATCTATCCCTATGATTATCTTTGGGGCACCACTTGTAGAAGAAACTATTTTCCGAGGAGTTGTTTTTAACTACTTTAGAAATCTCAAATTAAAGAATAACTTAAACATCATCTTAGGATTTATCTTTAGTTCTAGTCTTTTCGGTTTAATCCATGTGTTTAGTACATTTATTACCACTGGTGATGTTACGGAGTTAATCTTAGTGTTGCCTTATGTGGCGGCTGGTTTTGTTTTAACGCTCCTCTATTATAAAACAAATAATCTTTTTGTCCCGATGCTGATGCATTTTCTACAAAACAGTTTCGCGGTAGTTGTAATCCTATTTTTCCTCCCATTATTACAGAGTGAAGAGAATCCTGTTAAGTCATTAATAATGTTAATTCTACATTATTTCCATTTATTGTAATTGTTTCGTCAAACATTAGTATAACATAATAGAATCATATAGAGAATATCTAAATATTAAGTCATTATTATTGTAT
>JAAYWZ010000157.1 GCA_012516175.1 Bacilli bacterium | reverse complement strand
GAAGCATATACAGAACTTCAAAAACTCGCAAAACTTGTGACAGAGCGGTTACATGCGCATAATTATGTTGGAAAGACTATTACAGTTACGATTAAATATCCTAATCTATCTTCTTATAGTAAAAGTCGTACAATTAATGAATATACCAATAATTTTGAACTAATTTATCAAGAGTCTTGTGAACTATTTGATAAGTTATGGAAGCATGAACCTATTAGATTATTAGGAATCAGTGTAAAAGAATTAAAGGAAAAACAACAAGTACATGAGCAATTATCCTTGTTTAATTATCAAAATTATGTTGAAGAAGAACGTTTAATTAGGTTAGTAAATGATTTAAAACGTAAATATGGTGACAAAGTTATTAAGAAAGGGATGAGAGATAAATAATGGAAGAAATTAAACCATATACAGTAATAACTGGTAGTTCTAAAGGGATAGGTAAGATACTTGCTTTAGAATACGCAAAACACGGCCATAATTTGATTTTAGTTGCTAGGAGCAGTCAAATACTATCTGATTTGAAAAATGATTTAGAGAGCCGATTTTCTGTGTCTGTAAAGACTTTTATATGTGATTTAAGCAATTTAGAAGATGTTGAAAAAGTGTTTACAGAGATAAGTAATTATGAAATAAACTGCTTAATAAATAATGCAGGAATAGGCATATTCACAAAGGTGGAAGCTATAAATCAAGAAGACGTAAAAAAACAAATGAATGTTAATCTATTAGCTCCCATGCTTAGTACGAAGATTCTCTTGTCTAATATATTAAAAAATCAAGGCTCTGTAATTAATATTTGTTCTGTGCTTAGCTTTATACCCAATGCTAAGGCAAGCATTTATATAGCCGGAAAAAGTGGCTTATATGCTTTTTCTAACACATTGAGACTAGAATATCCAAATTTACATGTTTTAACAGTGCATCCAATTACGGTCGAAACAAGTTTCTTTACTGATCCTAATTATTTAAATAATGTGAAGAAAAAATTAAGTCCAGATACAGTTGCACGAAAAGTTTATCAGGCATATAAGAAGAAAAAAAGAAGATTAAACATACCAAAATCGATATTTTGGTTAAATTTAATTTACCAAATATGTCCAGGTTTAATTGACAGATTAAACCGCAAATATTTTTCTTATAAGTAGAATATCCCGTTTAATCACCTCAATATAATTAAATAGATGAAATTGAGGTGATTTAGATGCGGAGAAACAGGTATCATTTTCGGGATGTGAATAATGTATCAAGTGATCATAATAATGAATTCATATATTATTTGTTTCCATTAATCCTCCTAATTACAGGTTTTATTAGTGGAAATGCGGTAAGTTATGAACTAAATAATCGAAATTTACTATCAGTAATTAATCCAATTATCACAAATATCGAAAATTTGAGTACTGATCGCTCATTTCTAGTATTGATTAGGAGTTTTTTCAAACATTTTACATATCTTTTTGCGATTTGGTTTCTCTCTTTTACAATTATTGGTATAATATTAGTAGTGTTTATTGTCTTTTTTATTGGATTTATGTATGGTCTTGTAATTAGCAGTTTTTCCTATCAGTTGGGACTTTCTGGATTCATGGTTGGCTTTTTCTATACTTTTCCCCAAAATATAATCATCTTACCATTAATTATCTATATGACAAGCCAGTCACTTCGCATGACCATATACTTATTTAGAAGTATTATACAAATGAACAATAGGATAAACTTACGAATGGTTTTAAATGAATATTATCAAAAACTCTTATTTTGTGTGGGAGTTTTAATTATTTATGCTTTTATAGTATGTATTTTTGGGAAGTATTTTATTGATATTTTGAAATCGCTAGTATGAGGATAGTGAAGGAAATGAAAATTAAACAAAATGAACTAAACAAGTATCTAAAGAAAATCCGTGATAGCAAAGCAAAAATCACTCCGCAAAGAATTGAAATCCTAAAAGTGTTATTGAGAAACAAAGATGAGCACTATACTACAGAAGATATTATTAAAAAGTTGAAGAACAAAAAGATAGGTCAAGCTACCGTTTATCGTACAATGGAATTGTTTTGTCATGCGGGAATACTAAAAAGAGTTAATTTTAAGGATGAGGATTTTGCACGATATGACCTAGTTGATTTAACTGTACCGCATTTCCATCATCATCTCGTCTGTAATAATTGTGGGAAAGTAGTAGAAATCACGGAAGATCTCTTAGAAACATTGGAAGAACGCATTGAAAGTGTCTATACCTTTAAAGTAACTGATCATGAATTAGTAATTAAAGGAGTATGTGCAGCTTGCCAAACTGGTGAGAATCATGAACAAGCTTGATTATTTCATTGATGAATTTACCCAATATTTAATTATTGAGAAAAACTTAAGCAATAACTCTGTTAATTCATATAATCGCGATATCATCCATTATGTTGATTATCTTGAGCGAGAATTTGAAATAACTGATGTGAAAGATATAAAGAGAGAACATATAATCAATTATCTTTCTTCTTTATATGACCAGAATATGAAACCTCGCACGATAGCGCGGCGCATCGCTGCGATTCGAAATTTTCACAAGTTTTTATTTCTTAATGAATATGTAAATGTAAATGTATCATCATTTGTAGAATTACCAAAACTAGATAAAGAATTACCTGAAGTCTTATCAGTTCAAGAAGTAAATGAGATTATTGACTCTGTTGAAGTAAATGATCCAATTAGTTTAAGGAATAAAACCATATTTGAGTTATTATATTCTACTGGTTTACGGGTAAGTGAACTAGTTAATCTTAATATTGATGATGTACATTTAGCTATGGGTGTTATTCGTTGCCGTGGAAAAGGTAATAAAGAGCGCATCCTACCTGTAGGAGAAGTAGCACATAGTCTACTTGATCAATATCTTAATCAAGCAAGGAAAGCCTTAAATAAACACTACGATAACCAGACCTTGTTTTTAAGCATCCATGGTAAGCGATTGGACAGGCAAAGAGTCTGGCAAATTGTCAAAAACTATGCGAGTATGATTGGACTTAAGGTTACCCCTCACACCTTTAGACATTCGTATGCGACGCATATGTTAGAGAATCAGGCTGATATCCGCTACATCCAGGAGATGTTAGGTCACAGTAGTCTATCGACAACACAAATTTATACACATATCAATAGTAAAACTTTAACAGATGTTATCAATAAATTTCATCCTCGTAGTAAAATGAAACATAATAAAAATCAGGAAGGTGAATAATATGAAATACAAACGCATCTTTTTAATCGTATTAGATTCCCTAGGTTGCGGAGCACTAGAAGATGCTCATCTCTATGGTGATGAAGGTGCAAATACCATTAAGCATATTTCTGAACATTTCAATTTAAATATCCCACACTTACAAAGTCTAGGATATGGTAACTTAACTGAAATTAGAAATGTACCACCTACAGATAACCCAATTGGTTACTATACGAAAATGAAGGAAAAATCGATTGGTAAAGATACTATGACGGGACATTGGGAGATGATGGGTTTATATATCACTAAACCTTTCCAAACGTTTACAGATACAGGCTTTCCTGAAGAACTAATTAAAGAATTAGAAGCACGAACAGGACGCAAAGTCATCGGTAATTATGCTGCTAGTGGTACGGAAATCATTAAAGAACTAGGCGAAGAACATATGAAGACTGGTGCGATGATCGTCTATACTTCCGCTGATAGCGTCTTACAAATCGCAGCACATGAAGAAGTAATCCCGCTTAGCGAATTATATCGAATTTGCGAGATTACCCGTGAAATAACCTTAAAGGACGAATGGAAAGTAGGGCGGATTATCGCAAGACCTTTCATTGGAACTAATAAAGATAACTTCCAACGCACACCTAATAGACATGATTATGCGTTAAAACCTTACGGCAAAACAGTACTTAACTACTTAAAAGAAGCAAATTATGATGTTATCTCAATTGGTAAGATTAATGATATCTATGATGGTGAAGGAATAACTGAAAGTCATAAATCTAAATCTAATGCAGATGGCTGTGAAATCTTCTTAAACATCATGGATAAAGATTTTACCGGACTTTGTTTCATGAACTTAGTTGATTTTGATGCAGTTTATGGTCATCGTCGCAATCCTGAAGGATATGGAGAAGCAATTAATGAATTTGACCGTTACTTAGGAAAAATGATGGAAAAGTTAAGTGATGATGATTTATTAATTATTACGGCCGATCATGGTAATGACCCTGTCCATCATGGTACTGATCATACCAGAGAGTATACCCCATTATTAGTCTATAATAGCAAATTTACGGAACCAAAAGGATTACCTGTCAGAGAATCATTTGCGGATATCGGTGCAACCATCGCAGAAAACTTCCAAGTTCAACAAGGGGAAATTGGAACAAGTTTCTTTAAAGACTTAAAGTAAGCATTAAATATACTAGCTAGAATGGAAAAAGAACCATTCTAGCTTTTTTTAGTTTACGCAAGTAAAATTCCTATGGTAAAATAAATAGAATGGAGGTGTTTTCATGAATATCAAACAGATTAAACTCTACGCATCAAATAATCGTACTTTTGAACGGGGTTTAGATTATTATGAAGCTAATCATGTCCAGAATTACCATATGCATGTTGGTGAAACCATCTCCCTTACAGCAGATGTTGTTGGGAGTTTAAATAATATATATAAAGTAAAAGTCGAGATAAGTCTAAATCAAGTTCTATTAAATTTTGATTGTCAGTGCCTTGCCCATGAAACTTATCGAGGTTGTTGTAAGCACGTTATTGCGGTATTATTAAAGTATTATTATGATATTGGTCATAAACCATCCTTAATAACGCAAATACAAACTATAACTGATGACGAAGCTCGTTCAATGATTAAAGAATACACCACAAGAAACATCGATCTTGCCTTAAATGAAACCAATTATCAGAAGGTAAGGTTAATACCTCGCATGATCATTAGTAGTAGTCAAGATATCATGCTAAGCTTTTTAATTGGTCATGTAAGACCATATGTACTTAGAAGCATTACTGACTTTTATTATTTCATGAAGGAAAAACGGATTGCTAGTTATGGGAAAAATTTAACGCTATATCATGATTTAACTAGTTTTACTGATGATTCACAAGAAATAGTGAAGTTTTTACTTGATACATATATTGATATTCAATTTTATGATCGTAAGTTCAGTTATCCAAGAGAATTTCGCTATTTAACGCTCTCGCCAAGATCTATTGATCGCTTCTATGAGCTCTTTATTAATAAAACCTTAACACTTGAAGAAAATGCATATTAAAAAGAAATACTATTTACCGATGAAAAACCTAATATCCTATTATCAATTAAACCAAATAATGAAGATTCATTTAAAATAAGTTTGAACATCAATGATGCCACACTTATAAAAGGTGAGAAATACCAATATTTACTATTTGAGAATAAACTATATCGCTTAAGACCCACATTTATGGAAAAACTTGATTTATTTATTAAAGCCATTCAAAGGAAGGGTAGTGCTCTGATTATTAATCGGCTAGACATGCCAAGTTTTTGTGCTAATGTGTTAGATATAATAAGCAATGAGATAAGTATAGATGCTGACCTAGAGACATTAAGAGAGTTTGAACCCATTCCACTAATTACCAATCTCTATATTGATTTAGATCAAGATAATGTCATATTCGCAAAACTAGTTTTCAATTATGACGATATAGAAATCAATGCGCTAGAAGAAAAACAAACAGATATTTATCGTAATGTCAGAGATGAGTTAATTGCGAAGAATTTAATTCATAAATATTTTGAAGCTGAAGACAAGGAAAACTTACAATATGTCATCTATAATAATGATTTGATTATCAGATTATATAATGAAGGACTAAATGAACTCGCAAAATATATGCATATTTATGTTTCAGACCGCTTTAAACAAATCGTAAGAAAAACACCTACGATTAGAATTGGGGTAAGAGTCGATAACTCGCTCCTTGATTTATCGATTGATGCAGAAGATTTCCCGCTAAATGAATTAAAAGGAATCTTAGAAACATATAAATCCCAAAAGAAATATTATCGCTTAAAAGATGGTACCTTCCTCAATTTAGAAGATGAAACTATAAAGGAATTCCTCGAATTAACAGAAGGCTTAGATTTAGAATTTGAAGATGATAATATTTATGAAGTAAATGTGCCAAGATATTATGCTTTATATCTAGATAATATTTTTAAAACAGGGAAGGGGATAAAATCTGAAAGAGATAATTCCTTTAAAGAAATAGTTAGAGACTTAAGAAATGTGGATGATACAGCTTTTGCGGTACCAACACATCTAAAAGATGTATTGAGAAATTATCAGAAAACTGGTTTTAGATGGCTGAAAACACTCAGTTTTTATGGTTTTGGAGGAATTTTGGCCGATGATATGGGGTTGGGTAAGACGATTCAGATAATTGCGCTAATCGATTCATATATTTCAGAGAACCCCAATTACCATCCATCTCTAGTTGTCTGTCCTGCATCCTTAATTTTGAATTGGGAGATGGAGTTTAATAAGTTTGCACCTAATATTAAGGTTTTATCTATTATGGGACCATTAGAAACTAGAGAAGAGTTGATTTCAAAAATAAATGATTATCATGTCATTATCACTAGTTACGATTATTTAAAGCGTGATATTGCGTTATATCGTGATTATGCGTTTATGTATCACATAATTGACGAAGCGCAATATATAAAGAATCATTTAACCCAAAATGCACGTAGTGTAAAAAGAATTACAAGCAATCTACGTTTTGCATTAACAGGTACACCAATTGAAAATAATTTAGCAGAAATCTGGTCCATTTTTGATTTTATTCTACCAGGCTTTCTCCATTCCTATCCTAAATTTAATAAAGACTATGAATTACCAATCGTAAGAGACAAAAATGAAGACAAATTAAATAAGTTAAAACGTCTAGTTACTCCATTTATTCTAAGACGTTTAAAGCGAGATGTTTTAAAAGAATTACCACCTAAGACAGAAACAGTTCTATATACAAAACTTGATGGTGAGCAAAAGAAACTATATCTTGCGAATTTAGCACTAATCAAGAAAGAAATAACAGAAAAACTCAATATATCGGGATTTAATCAAAATCGTATGATGATTCTATCCATGCTTACGAGATTAAGACAGCTATGTTGTGACCCAAGGCTATTCTATGATAATTATAATGGTGAAAGTGCTAAATTAGAGATGTGTTTAGAACTACTAGAAACCTCTATCCAATCTGGTCACAAGATCCTCTTATTTTCGCAATTCACCTCTATGTTAGCGATAATAAGAGAAGAATTAGATAAGCGTAATATCTCATACTACATATTACAGGGAAGTACCCCTAAAGAAGAAAGATTAAGGTTAGTAGAGAAGTTTAATAATGACGACACGAAGGTCTTTCTTATCTCATTAAAAGCAGGGGGAACTGGTCTCAATCTCGTTAGCGCTGATGTTGTTATCCATTATGATCCTTGGTGGAACGTAAGTGCAGAAAATCAAGCCACCGACCTAACTCATCGCATTGGTCAAACACAAACAGTGCAAGTATATAAACTTATAACAAAAGATACAATAGAAGAGAAGATCCTCCACCTCCAAGAAGCAAAGCAAAAACTCGTTGATAGTATAATTGTCGAGGATGATGGCATCATTACCAGAATGACTAATGAAGAGATCTTATCTTTGTTTGATTAACCATTAAATAAATGTCGAATTAATTAATCCTTCTATCATGATAGCTATGATAGAAGGATTTTTTTATTTTCCAATATAATGAGTTTAATTGTTTTTACTATGTCGAAGTTAATGTAATGTTTATCAGTAGCATTAGTTTAATCATATTATAGGTAGTTATAGGGTAGGGGATTTTGTCGAATATAACATTTTATCCAATAGCATTACTTCTTAATATCATTTTCCCCCTATTTCACAATTTTCCATAAAATATTATCAACCACCCTATTCTGTTATATTTTCACATATCCTATTTTGTCGATTATTGCATTAACTAATTAATCATTTTCACATTCTACACCAAAATACATAGTCGCCTATTCTGTTAGCTATTAGTTCCAATATCTATGATATCAATTGTCGGATTGGATAGAATCTCCGCTAATTATATAGAATAGCATATTACTATGTAGAAATTGCCCGTGACATGCAAAAATTATACCTTAGATGTACATTTATACATCTTTTTACATATTATGCGCATTTTAATATAGCCATATAATATCCTTTCTTCATGCATCACATTTGGTTATATTTACTTTTATCACAATTTGTCAGTTCTTTATACTTAGATTACAGTAATTCGTGTTTATTCTATCAGGATAATTATCGCTTTTTTATATCCAATATGATCCATATAAGGTTAAGTATAGTAATACTAAATATTTGAAGCATATTAATATTATATATACTATACAATATTAATAGAGT
>JAAYWZ010000156.1 GCA_012516175.1 Bacilli bacterium | reverse complement strand
TTAGATGAAGTATTTAGTAAATATAAACCAACTATCGTTTTCCATGCAGCAGCACATAAGCATGTACCTCTAATGGAAGTAAGTCCGAAAGAAGCAATTAAGAATAATATCTTTGGGACATATAATACCGCTAAGAAAGCTCATGAATATAAAGTTAAGAAGTTTGTGTTAATTTCTAGTGATAAAGCCGTAAATCCCACTAATATTATGGGGGCTACTAAGCGATTCGCAGAGATGATTATTCAAGCCTTTAATAAAGTAAGTAATACTCAATATGCAGCAGTTAGATTTGGTAATGTCTTAGGTAGTAATGGTTCAGTAATTCCTCTCTTTAAGAAGCAAATTGAAGATGGTGGACCTGTAACTGTTACTCATAAAGACATCATTAGATACTTCATGACTATTCCCGAAGCTGTCCAATTAGTACTTCAAGCTGGAACTTTTGCGAATGGTGGAGAAATATTCGTGTTAGATATGGGGGAACCAGTTAAGATTGTTGAGTTGGCAGAAAAACTCATTAGATTAAGTGGTTTTGAACCTTATACAGAAATCAAGATTGAGTTCACTGGATTAAGACCAGGAGAAAAACTGTATGAAGAACTCTTGGTTAAAGAAGAAGGTTTAATTGGTACGAGAAACCAAAAGATTTTTGTGAGTTATGTAAATGGTATAAGCATCGATCAAATCAATCTTGATCTTGATGAAATGAAACAATTACTTGATAATGAAGAAGTTGTAATTCAAGATGTATTTGGTAAATACGTTAAATCTTACCATAGAGAAACATGTTAAGTTGCTTTTTGATATTTTAAGTGGAAGGAAGCATTATTAGATGAAAAAGAAAATATATTTGTCTTCACCACATATGAGTGATGAAGGATATGAACAAGAATATATTAAAGAGGCTTTTGAAACAAATTGGATTGCTCCTCTAGGTCCTCATGTTAATGAATTTGAAAAAGAGATTGCTTCATATGTGGGTTCTAAACATGCTGCTGCTTTATCATCAGGTACTGCTGCAATTCATCTTGCATTAAAAGCAGCGGGAGTAGAAGCGGGAGATATCGTCTTTTGTCAAAGTCTAACTTTCGCAGGTACATGTAATCCAATTATTTATCAAAATGCAATACCAGTATTTATTGATAGTGATTATGAAACATGGAATATGAATCCTGATGATTTAGAAAAAGCATTTCAAAAATACCAAAACGTAAAGGCAGTTATAGTGGTCCATTTATATGGCTTAGCAGCAGATATGGATAGAATTGTTGAATTATGTAAGAAATACAGTGTAACGTTAATTGAAGATGCAGCTGAGAGTTTAGGGACTACCTATAAAGGTCAACACACTGGGACTATAGGAGACTATGGTGTATTCTCATTTAATGGTAATAAAATAATTACAACATCTGGTGGAGGGATGTTGGTATCTAATAATGCTGAAAGAATCGAAAAAGTTCGCTTCTGGTCAACACAAGCCCGCGATAAAGCGAGACATTACCAACATAGCGAATTAGGTTATAATTATCGAATGAGTAATATTGTCGCAGGTATTGGTAGAGGTCAATTAAAGGTATTGGATCAAAGAATTCAAAAGAAAAAGTATATCTTTGATTTTTATAAGCGAGAACTAGGACATCTAGATGGATTACATTTCATGCCTATTAATGATTGGAATGAGCCTAACTACTGGTTAACATGTATAACCCTAACTGGTAAAGTTAAACCACTAGATATAATACTTAAATTAGATGAAGAAAATATTGAATCAAGACCAATATGGAAACCGATGCATCTTCAACCTTATTATGAAAAGTTTGATTTTATAGGTTCTAATGTTTCTGATGATATATTTGAAAATGGTGTATGTTTACCAAGTGATACAAAAATGACTGATGATGACCTAGACAGAGTTTGCTCAATTATTAAGGGATTGTGGAAGTAATGGATGCATTAGTAGGTAAAAGAAAAAAAGGAATCTATGAAAAATTCATTAAAAGACCAATGGATTTTACTTTAGCACTTATAGGCCTAATAGTACTAAGCCCTGTTTTACTCATAGTGGCTATTTTAGTTAGACTTAAGCTAGGGAGCCCTGTTCTATTTAAGCAAAAACGACCAGGTCTTAATGAAAAGATTTTTACTTTGTATAAGTTTAGAACAATGATTGATAAACGAGATGAGAATGGTAATTTATTACCAGATAGTGAAAGATTAACGAAATTTGGAAAATTTTTAAGAAATACCAGTCTTGATGAGTTGCCAGAATTATTTAATATTCTTAAAGGTGATATGAGTTTTATTGGACCGAGACCCTTATTAGTAGAATATTTACCATTATATAAT
>JAAYWZ010000155.1 GCA_012516175.1 Bacilli bacterium | reverse complement strand
CTATATTAATATATCATATTTTGTCAAAAAAATAAAACAATAAAAAGAGAAAAAGGTGAGGAATTATGGTAAGTAATCATCGTAAACTGATCTTCTTCTTTAGTATTTTAATCATTATAATTATTACTATATCATTTTCTCGATATTATCTTAAGCATGATAAACTTCCTGAAATAAGTGATTTAAATACAATAGAATTCTATAGTATTGATGGAAAAAAATATTTTGAATTAAATAATAAAACTTCTACTTATGTAAAATTAGAAGAAGTATCCGATTATCTAAAAAAGGCCATTTTGGCAGTTGAAGACCAACATTTTTATGAACATAATGGCTTTGATTACCTAAGAATCGGTAAAGCCATTCTCGATAATCTAAAGAGTCTATCTAGACGCTACGGAGCTAGTACAATCACCCAACAATATGCCAGAAACCTCTACTTAACCCATGAAAAATCATGGGAAAGAAAATTAAAAGAAGCTTATTATACGATACTTCTAGAGATGAATTACTCCAAGGATGATATCTTTGAAGGTTATTTAAACACAATTTACTTTGGTCACGGTGTTTATGGTATTCATGATGCAAGTATATTCTACTTTAACAAGAAACCTATTGATTTATCATTATCAGAAAGTGCAGTTTTAGCATCAATCCCAAAAGGACCTACGTATTACTCACCTTTAAAGGATTATGAACGAAATAAAGATCGTAAAGAACTAATCTTAAAACTAATGTTAGAACAAGGAAAAATAACGGAAGAAGAATATAATGAAGCTATAAAAGATGAGATTAAAGTTATTGGTAAACACCCTAAAAGTGTTGATAATATCGCCCCTTATTTCATCGATATTGTCATAAAAGAGTTAGAAACTTATAATCTCATCAATAATCCTCTCATTAATGGTTTAAAGGTTTATACCACTTTAGATTTAAACCTCAATGAAATCAGTTTAGCCGCAATTAAATCAATCTATCCTTCCACATCATTAATTGAAACAGCAGTGTTCGCCATTGACCCCCAAACTGGATATGTAAAAACGGTAATTGGTGGAAGAGATTATCATAGTAGTCAGTTTAATCGCGCCACAAGTGGCTTTCGTCATCCTGGTAGCGCCATTAAACCGCTACTTTATTATGCTGCTTTAGAATATGGTTTTACACCTACTACCACCTTTAAGAGTGAACCTACAACCTTTTACATAAACAAAGGTACAGAAAAATATGAACCAACGAACTTTCAAAACACCTATGCTTATCGGGATGTTACGATGGCATATGCCTTGGCTGTAAGTGATAACATCTATGCGATTAAAACCCATTTATTCCTAGGTGAAAGTACTTTAATTAAAATGGCAAAAAGAATGGGAATAACCGCAAATATGAAAGCTGTACCTTCCTTAGCCTTAGGTGCTACAGAAATCAAACTTAGTGAGTTAACTACTGCTTATGCATATTTTGCGAGTCTAGGTAAGAAAATCACCCCAGTATACATTACCAAAATAACAGACTTAAATGATGAAGTGTTATATGAACATAAAAAAACACCTAAACAAGTGCTTAATAAAGATTTATGTTTCATTATGAATGAACTTCTAAGAGGTATGTTCGATCCTTATATGAGTTATAACCAATCAGTTACAGGTTTAAGCATTATTCCCCAACTTAGCCATATATATGCTGGTAAAAGTGGAACCACAGATTATGATACTACCATGATAGGTTATAACCCAGAACTTGTAGTTGGTGTTTGGACTGGCTATGATGAGTTAATCCCGTTAACTACTTCTCATGAGAAAAACTACGCTAAGCGAGTTTGGGCGAGATTAATGGAAAATTACTTTTCTCTTAATGAAGCAACTTGGTACAAGCCAACGAAAAATGTATCTCCTGTTCTTGTAAATCCAATAACAGGAGAAATTGATGACCAAAAAGGCTATAAAAAAGCTCTCTATTTCTTAAAAGGAACCGAGCCGTATTATTACTACTAACGGCTCGGTTTTCCTTGTAACTCGATATCAATAGTATAAGTCTTATTACGACGAACGATTGTTAAAGTTACTTTATCGCCAATATCATATTGATACAATTTATATCTAAAGTCCATGACATCCTTAACTTTATCACCATTAATCGCAGTGATGATGTCATTGATTTTAATCCCTGCTTTATATGCTGATGAGTTGGGGACCACGTCATTGACATAAACTCCTTGTTTAAGTTCTTTAGTATTTGTGACTAAGGCTACATTAATAGGTTCAATACCTAAATATGGTCTTTGCACCTCACCATAGACTTCTAAATCACTAACAATTCGCTTAACAATATGGGCAGGTATGGAGAATCCAATACCTTCAACAGAACTACCAGCCACTTTCATCGAGTTAATACCAATCAGTTTCCCTTCAAGATTAACTAATGCCCCTCCACTATTACCAGGATTAATGGCTGCATCAGTTTGGATGACACTAGCGTACCAATCATATTGGCCATCTTTATCATAATCTATGGGGATTAAGCGTTCCTTTGAAGAAACAATCCCTAAAGTGGCACTACCATAAAGGTTTAATCCTAAAGGATTACCAATCGCAACGACAAATTCACCTACCCGGATGTTACTAGAATCCGCAAATTCAATAACTTCATTAATATCACCTTTGGGAATCGCTAGGACTGCTAAATCAGTAATGATATCATCACCGATTACTTCTGCTAAGATTCTTTCTTCATTCTCAAAGGCTACTTCAATGCGTTGAGCATCCTTAATGACATGGTAATTTGTTACGATGTAGGCTTTTTCTTCATCGATTCGATATATTACCCCACTACCACTACCTGTGTCTTTACCATTATTAACTTTGATAATTCCTACAACATGAGGACTAGCTCTTTCAATCGCATAACTTGTGGCTAGTTCTAAATCATGGGGGCTATAGGCTTCTACTTTATTATAGTAAAAGGTAAAGAAGATTAGCGAGAAAAATAAAGCACCAATAAGCCCACCTAAAACTGTGCCAGTTAAAAAAGCTTTTCGAAGACTTCTCATATTCACCACTTCCTTTTTTAACTTGTACAATTATAGTATGTAAGTTATTGGTGCTTTTATTTATCAAATTATTTTAAAAAGAGTCGTTTCGCATTCAAAGTGGTATAATTGGCTACTTCTTCAATACTTACTTCTTTAATTTCCGCAATCGCTTTGGCGATTAAGGGTAGATAACTAGGTTTATTTTGTTTACCTCGATATGGATGGGGAGCTAAGTAAGGACAATCAGTCTCTATTAATAGTTTGTCCAATGGTACAACTCTCGCTACTTCTTTAGGTGTCACCGCATTCTTAAAGGTTACGGGACCACCTAAAGATATATATAAACCTAAATCTAAAAAACGTTTAGCCATTTCTGGACTGCCACTGAAACAGTGCATCACTCCAGAAAAGAAGCCTTTTTTCATTTCACTTGCCAAAAGATCATAAGTATCTTGGAAAGCATCCCTTACATGGATAACTAAGGGTTTATGATATTTCCTCGCTAGTTCGATTTGGGCGATAAAGAAGTATTTTTGCCTATCTTTATTATCATTATGCCAATAATAATCTAGACCACATTCACCAATACCAACGGTCACGTCTTTTTTAATATATTCTTCTAATACTACTAGATCTTGTTCAGTAAACTCATTAACATCAGTAGGATGAAGTCCGGCCGTGGGATATAGATTATCATATTTAGCTGCAATTTCTTGGGCTAACAAATTAGTTTCCCTATCAAACCCAATGACATTGATATGTTCAACACCAGCTTCCTTTGCTTCCTTAACTACTTCTTCTAAATTTTCCTTAAACTGTTCCGCATTTAAATGCGCATGGGTATCATAAAACATTCTATCACTTCCTTCGCCTACTATTTTACCCATTTATCTACCTTATGTCCATTTTTAGACCAATAATTTACATAATTAATGAGATAGTGCTATAATGTGAATAAAGTATGTTAGGGATTAGGATGTGGTAAAATGGTTTATATCACCCTAGGATTATTAGTAATCTTACTTGTCATTGGGGAAATAAAAGGTATCTTAAATAAACAGTTCCTACCAAAAATATTAACAATCATTATTACAGTTGGGATTGGTTTATTGTTTTCCATTTTTATCCTTGATATAAAATCTATAAACATGATTAAATATCCCTTAGATAAAGACTTAAGAACATATCATCCCTATATCCAACAATTTGACGCTTTTCAGAAAAGGCAACTCCATTTAGATGTAGAACCTGACGAAAGACTATTAGAACTAGAAAACCCTTATGATCCTGAAGCTCGCAAAGGTATTTTTTATTTATGGGACCGTGCTTTTTATAACGGCAAATATTACTCTTATTTCGGAATTGGACCCATTATTACTGTATATTATCCCTTCTATCTATTAACGCACCAATTACCTAGTGATAATCTGGTCATGAGTATTTTTTTAATCCTTACATGTATCTTCTTCCCCTTAAGTGTCTTTGAGTTTACCAAACTCTTCACCAAAAAGTTTCCTGTAATCTTCAATATAATCGGATCTATTAGTGCCACCCTAGCTACTAACGTGTTTCTAATCGCTAGAGGATACCAACAATTCTACTATATGGCTTCAATATCAGGTATGGCGTTTATGTCAATGTTTCTCTTTTTTCTTCAAAAAGCCATCTACTCCAATAAAGGTAAGCTGATTTATCTTTTCCTTTCGGGTCTAGCATATAGTTTAGTTTTCTTGTCCCGCCTAAATATGGCACTGATATTATCAATAATCATCATCCCGATTCTGATATTCTATATTATTAAAAACATTAAAGAAGAAACCGCAATCTTTATACTTTTTACAGAATTATTTTTCCTCGCTTTTCCAGTACTAATTACACTTGGTTTTACCTTCTGGTATAATCATGCCCGCTTTGGTTCTCCACTTGATTTTGGGACTAAGTATCAATTAACTGTCAGTGATATCTCCAAAAATCAACTTCGCTTACGCGATTTCACTTATGCGATTCATCATTATTTCCTCCAAAAACCAAACCATAGCACTAGTTATCCTTATCTCACTTTTAGTTATTATCGGTTTACGAATTATGGTCATTTTGTCTATATCGATGCCAATTTTGGCTTGTTTACTACCCCCTTAACCTTAAGTTTATTTCTTTCACCAATAATAATTTTTCTTACTAAAGAACCATTATATCGCAAAGTAATAATATTATGTAGTTTAATGGGGTTAATACTAATAGCTTGGATAAACTTTTGCATGGGTGGCGTTATCTTCCGCTATACAGCTGACTTAACGATAATTGCTAGTTTCTTTTCGCTTATAATCATCATCCTTTTATATGATATGGTTAAATTGCATTTGCCTAAAATTGCCAATTATCTAGTAATATTGTTGATCGTCATCTTCCTCATTCATTCGTGTATTACCTGCATTAAATTAACTCTATTTGAAAATGGTAACTTAGTTCCAATAAATCCTAAAGTCTTAGATATCATCAAATCCATTTTCCCATTTAAACAGTAAGAATTCTTACTGTTTTTTTATTGCTTAGATAAAAACCTTGACAAATCCGTTAGTATGGCATATTCTATAGGGGAACTGTGCTATCTAGATAGCACAGCATCTAAAGTAGGTGATGTGATGCAAATCGATCCTAACAAATCCATCTTTATTCAACTCGCTGACTTTATCAGATTTGAAATTTACTCAGGGAAACGAAAACCTAATAGTAGATTAGAATCAATTAGAGAAATGGCGATAATCTTAGAAGTTAATCCTAATACCATTAAAAGAGTTTATCAAGTACTTGAAGAAGAAGGTTTGATTTATTGTCACAGTACCTTAGGCTACTTTGTATGCGATAGCGAAGCAAAAATCAAAGAGAATAAGCAAAAATATGTTACTGAACAATTAAAATCGTTCATCACAATCTTAAAGAATTGTAATGTTAGTAAAGAAGAAATTAAACAGATATTGGGGGATATTCATGGAGATTATTAAAGACACCATAACTTTTATGTATCCTGATAAATTAGTTTTTAATGATGTTGATGTTACGATCAATAAAGGAGAAATCTATCTCCTAATTGGACGTAACGGTACAGGTAAATCAACGCTACTTCGACTTCTTGGGAAGATTGAACCATATAAGTTTAAAAAACACTTAATTGCTGAAAAAGATATTAGCTACATGCCTAGTGACTTATCCTACTACCCTTATATGCGAATTATTGACTTACTTAAGTTCTATCACGATACGCATCAAAACTTCTCATTAGAATTTGCCCATACATATCTCGAAGAGTTTCAATTAAAACCAAATAAAATGATTAAAAAATTATCATTAGGTGAACAAAAGATTCTCAATTACTTAATATGTCTTAGTAAAGAGGCAAAATTATACCTTATTGATGAACCCTTTCCTTATGTAGATTTATTAAATGATGAAATCTTTCGAAAAATGATCATTAATAAGTACGATGAAGAAAAGACCTTTATCATCGCGACTCATCAGATTAACGAGTTTGAAAAACTTGCCAGTTACTGCCTGCTTATTAAAAGTCCAGAAACAATTGAGTGTATACCTACGGATGAAATCAGAAATTCTGTTTCCTTATCAGTAGAAGATTATTTCAAGGAAGTGATGCGAGATGTTAAAGGTTATTAAATATGAAATTAGGCGCTTTTTAAAGTTTTATCTTATATTACTTTTTACGTGTTTGTTCTTTTTCTTAGTTGATATTAACAGGCATACAGTAACTTCATATCAATACCAAGCACTAATTATTGAGTTTATCACTGCTTTTCTCGCCTATTATCTCATCATTAAATATATCCGTGATGAGTATACTGATAAGAAATACCTATATATTAAGTCAAGTTTAAGCCCAACCCAAGTATTTGTCGGAAAACTTTTGACTATTATCATATTGTCTTGTAGTTTTCTTTTTATCATGACATTCTTCTATAATCTAAAGTTATACTTTTTATATAAAAAGCATTACTTAGATTTCCTTAGGCTTAATCTCGACTATACTTACCTGGCCTTAATAGGTAGGGAGTATAAAGAATGGTTATATCCCCTCCATTTTAGTTTAGGTATCATCTATAACACGATTATCTTTTACTTAATGTATACCATTTATGCTAAAAGAAGAATGAAGCGATATTCAAAACTATCATCCATCATTATAAGTTATTTCATTCCTGCGGGAATCTTTTACGTATCTAATTATTTTGTTAAGTTATTAGATAAATTTTTTCATTTTCTCGACTTTAGCAATCTAACCCCAAGAGTTCGGGCATTCTCTTTAAGAGAGCATTTAATTAACATTTTAAGTATTAATTCACTAATAATACTTCTAGTGTCGCTTGTTTTGATGGTTAGATACATTACACGGAAAAGAAGTGATAATCAATGCGAAAATTAATTCTTATTCTGTCATTGTTAATAACCTTAATTCTCTTTGGGTGTGAAGATAAAGTAAGCAATTTTCCTGTTGGTACTATATATGATTTATATGAAGTAAGAGCCCTACCCACAGGAGTTAAAGAAAAAGTTAATCTCGATTATTTTAGTAATTTAAAGATTAAACAGGTAAAGTTCATTTCCGAAAACGAAGAAGTAGCACGTATAAACTATAAAGAAGAACTCATCACCCTTAGACCAGGACAAACAACGATTAAGGCAATTATATACTTTGACAAGGAATTACCTAAAACAGTAGTTTTAGGCAAAATCTATGTTTATGATATTAATGATCCCCGTTTTATTCCAATAAAGAATCAAGTGGAATTACAAACATTAATCACGAGTAATCCCCAAGGTTTTTATTACTTAGATAATGATATCGATTTAATTGAATTCCCGTGGATGGAACCCATCCCTTATTTTTCTGGTATCCTGATTAACCCCAAAAAACATGTAATAAGAAATTTAACTATTACAAGCGAGAAAACAGTAGGCTTATTTAAAGAGATTAATAATGCCTATATTGATGGGTTAATTTTAGAGAATGTCAATATTACGGGAAAACAAGATTCAATCTTTAAGGATACCATTTATGCAGGGGGATTAGTTGGAAATGCCTATAATAGCTTAATCAGTAATATTACGGTCACGGGTGAAGTCACTCAAGGTATCTATGTAGGGGGGATTGCGGGAGGATTAGTGAACTCCTATCTCATTAATTCCTCCTTTGAAGGTAAAGTTGGTAAAGGACACTTTAACGGTGGTCTTGTAGGCAACTTTACATCACTTGATTATGATGGTTTTATCCAAGGGAAAATAAAAAACACCTATGCGATTGTAGAAATTACAGGAGGATATCAGCCCGAAGTTAGTCGAATTGGTGGTTTATTTGGAGTAATTGATGGTGGATTAATTGAAAGTTCCTATGTAGTTAGCACAATGATTATTGGTGAAGGTGAATTAACTCACCCTATTGGTCATCATGGTAATTACCGCTTTTACTTAAAAAATATCTATTATACATATAATCAAAGTCTAAACTATGATGACTACTTAATTGGTGATGAACTTACCCTTCACTATATTACAAGTGAGGAACTAAAAAGTGGAAATATACTTGAAGGTCTAGAGGGTTTTCAGTTTACTCCAGGTGATTATCCTCGAATCAAAAATGAATAGGATTCACATAGAAAAAATGGTATAATTAGGTAAAATGAAAGTAAGAAGATGGGATTATGAAATATAAGGTTTTAGTCGTACTTGGTGTTTTTCTAGTATCATTTGCGGGAATTTTTGTACAATTAATTAAAGTCGCCCCATCAGTTGTGGCGATGTATCGTTTGGGACTATGTGGCTTACTATTATTACCAATCTCATTAAGACATAAGGATATTAAATCAATAAAGAAACAGGATTTACGGTTAATGGCTTTAGCGGGATTATTGATTAGTCTCCATTACTTTTCGTGGTTTATAGCTCTTAAATATACTTCAGTAACTAGTTCAACTTTGATTATTTGCCTTGAACCATTAATTGCCTTGATTTTTGGTTATCTATTATATCGCGAAAAGATAACTAAAGGTCAATTCATTATCCTGATTATTGCCTTAATTGGTGTTGGAATTGTTGCTTGGGGAGATATTTTTCTCAGTAGTAATGCTTTGATTGGGGATGCGATTACTCTCCTTGCGGTTATATTTATGGTTATCTATTTATTTATCGGTCAAAATATGGTTAAAAGATACTCTTTTATCGTATACTCCGCAATTCTTTTCAGCTTTGCGGGTCTCTATTTACTAATCTATAATCTAATCACCAAACAAAACTTAATAGATTATACTCCTAAAGACTATCTATTTCTCTTCTTATTAGTTACTATTCCTAATGTCGGGCAAATAATCTTTAATTACTCATTAAAATATGTTAAACCATCGCTAATCTCAACATCT
>JAAYWZ010000154.1 GCA_012516175.1 Bacilli bacterium | reverse complement strand
ATATTAAAGTTGATCAAATAAGAAGATTTGAAAAAGAATTATATAGTTATCTTGATCGTGATGAGTTAGGTCAAGAAATTATTAATGAAATTAAAGAAACCAAAGTACTTCCTGATAAAGACAAGATGAATAAACTGCTAAATGAATTTAAGAGCCAGTTTATTAATTAGCACCATAAAAAGGTGGTGAAAATATGGCGCGTGGTGAAGCGCGAGATATACGTCGTAAAATCCGAGCAACTGAAAAAATGAGTCAAATCACCAAAGCAATGAACATGGTCTCAGCCTCTAAGTTGCGCAAAGCGGAAAAAGTAATTAAGGAATATCGGCCCTTTATTCAATATGTTCAAAATACAATAGCACAAATTCTGAATTCGAACCTAGAAATAACGCATAAGATGTTACAGAAAAGAGAAGTAAAACGGACGGGATATTTATTAATTACCTCAGACCGTGGGCTTGCTGGTGGCTATAATAATAATCTTATTAAGAAATTTGAAAGTGATGTCAAAACAAAACATCAAAGTACTGATGAATATGTTATCGGTGTCTTAGGACAAAAAGGTCATCGATATTTTGTCTACAAAGATGTGAACTTAATTAATATTAATCCTATAAATATGCGAGATGATGTTCAATTCATCGACATTATCGATATTATTCAACTCTTAATTGATATGTATCTGATTGGTGAAATAGATGAAATAATAATCTACTATAATAAATACATCAATACCATTAAACAAGAAGTAACCGCAGAACGTATCATCCCCATTGAAAAAATTGAAGGAGAGAAGAAATCGATATTATATGAATTTGAACCATCACCACAAAAGGTTTTGGACACATTAATGCCTATCTATGTGCAAAATCTTATTTATGGTTATATCTTAAATGCCAAAACGAGTGAACATGCTTCCCGCATGACAGCTATGAAAAGTGCGACTGATAATGCGGAAGAAGTCATTGATAAATTAACGCTGCATTATAACCGTGCTCGTCAAGCACAAATTACGCAGGAGATCACTGAAATAGTCAGTGGTGCAGCAGCATTAAAGTAACTCGTCATATATGGAGGAAGAAATATGAATAAAGGTAGAATCACCCAGGTTATGGGACCTGTTGTAGATGTTGAGTTCACAACTGGTACATTGCCAGATATCTACAATGCCCTAATCATCAATATTCCTGCCGAATTAAATAATGGGACACCTCGGGTTTTAACCGTTGAGGTAGCTTTACATATTGGTGATAAAGAAGTACGTTGTGTTGCCATGGATTCTACCGATGGATTAGTTAGAGGATTGGAAGTACTTGATACTGGTGGTCCAATAACTGTCCCTGTCGGTAAAGAAGTCTTAGGACGCCTCTTTAATGTCTTAGGTGAACCTATCGATGATAAAGGACCTCTATCTGCAAATATTGAAAGAAGTCCTATTCATCGTGAACCACCTAAATTTGAAGAATTATCAACGAAAGAAGAAATTCTTGAAACGGGTATTAAAGTCATTGACTTATTAGCACCATATATCAAAGGTGGTAAAATCGGGCTCTTTGGTGGTGCAGGTGTTGGAAAAACTGTACTTATTCAAGAGTTAATTCATAATATCGCCCATGAACATGGTGGTATTTCTGTTTTTGCGGGTATTGGTGAACGAAGCCGTGAAGGTAATGACTTATATTTTGAGATGACAGAATCTGGTGTTATTAATAAAACTAGCCTAGTCTTCGGGCAAATGAATGAACCACCAGGAGTGCGTTTACGGGTTGGTCTGACCGCCTTAACTATCGCTGAATATTTCCGGGATAAAGAACATCAAGACGTATTACTCTTCATGGACAATATTTTCCGGTTTGTGCAAGCAGGTTCAGAAGTATCAACATTATTAGGACGAATGCCTAGTGCTGTAGGTTATCAACCAACTCTAGCTACAGAAATGGGTCAACTCCAAGAACGGATTACTTCCACTAAGAATGGTTCCATCACTTCCATTCAAGCAGTGTATGTACCAGCAGATGACTATACAGACCCAGCACCAGCGACAACCTTCACTCACTTAGACGCTACTACTAACCTTAGCCGAAAACTAACTGAAATGGGTATTTATCCAGCGGTTGACCCCTTGGCTTCTACTTCAAGAGCACTTACACCAAGCATTGTTGGGGAAGAACACTATGAAGTAGCGCGTATGGTTCAACAAATTATTCAACGCTACAACGAATTACTCGATATTATCGCCATCCTTGGGATGGATGAATTAAGTGAAGAAGATAAGTTAATTGTACACCGGGCTAGAAGAATCCAATTATTCTTATCACAAAATATGCACGTTGCCTCCCAATTTACAGGACAACCGGGTGCATATG
The DNA here is from genome assembly GCA_012516175.1 of Bacilli bacterium. GTDB lineage: Bacteria > Bacillota_I > Bacilli_A > Haloplasmatales > Haloplasmataceae > JAAZCR01. Next base: position 564 of record JAAYWZ010000154.1, on the reverse strand, counting down.
TTCCTATAAAAGAAACAATTCGTGGCTTTAAAGAAATTTTAGAAGGTAAACATGATGATTTACCAGAAGAAGCCTTCCATATGGTCGGAACAATTGATGAAGCGATATTGAAAGCAAAACGTCTTCTAGGTAAGGAGTGATAACATGATTAAAATCAATGTGGTCACTCCTCTAGGGGTTTTATTTGAAGAAGAAGTTGAGATGATTGTTTTTCGAAACACTGAAGGAGAACAAGCAATTCTAGAAAATCATATACCTGTAGTAGTAACGCTTAATCCAGGTTATGTGCGCTTAAAAAGAAATGGAGAAACATTATATGTGACTGTTGTTGGTGGATTCTTAGAATTCTCCAATAATATCGTAACAGTAATTGCACAAGAAGCTGAAGTGGGTCGTGACCATGAAAATGCACTCAAACATCTTGAAGACCTAAGAAAGAAACGACTTGAAGAAAATAGAAAGCGTAATATCGATTTCACTAGGGCAGAACGAGATATTAAAGAAGAAATTAAAAAAATTAAAGCAAGTAAATATCTATAAAAATTGGTAACTAGAGTTTAATGT
>JAAYWZ010000153.1 GCA_012516175.1 Bacilli bacterium | reverse complement strand
ATATGATGTAGATGGAACAGTTATTAGTTTTAACTATAATGGTAATGAATATTTCTACACCCAAAACATTTTTAGTGATATAATTGAAATAAAAGATGAATACGGAATGGTCTTAGTCGAGTACGAATACGATGCATGGGGAAAATATACGATGAAGGTGAACTTATTTATATTGGAATAACAAGCGATCCAAAGGCTAGAGAGAGAGCTGATAAAAGAAAATACGGGCAACAAATACGAATTGAATATATCGTAAATGATACGTCATTATCAAAAGCCCGAGTAATTGAGACGGGATTAATAGCCTACCATGGATTAGAAAATTTAAAAAATGATAGGCTAAGTATTTCAACATTAAGATATGCAACAGATAGACTTTTAAATAAAATTGATAGTGAAATAAGCCTATTAGTAGGAAGGTAGTGGTTAGAAATTATGAAAACTGGAAGAAAAAGAATCGAGTTAACATTAAAAAAAGTCAAAGAAATATTTAATGATGAGTTAATAGATGAAGTATGCGAGATTTACACTCAACTCATTATAGATGCTGAATTATATGATGATTCATTAAATCAACTTATTACAGATTATGAAGAATTATTTAGGGACTATAAATACGATGGTCAGTATACTTGGATAGCTCTTGCTTATACTCAGTTTGAATTAGGAATGCTTGTTCCAGAGATAAAAGAAAAAGCTATAGCCACTATTAAGGACGAACTCAATAAAATAACTCACTCTAATAAAGCTAAACTAACGAAAGATCAGTTATTAGAGTTTCATAAGTTATTAAATTCACCTTTACCCAAAAAGCTTATTATTAGCAACCCTAAATACTACACCTGCAAATGGCAAGTTGGCGATGTTTTTGCAACCAAACTAAATAGGGATATTTATGAAGATTATGGATTACAAGGCAAGTATATCATGTTTGTTAAAGTTGGTGAGCATATATGTTATCCCAAGCATATTTGCCCGAAGATATTGATCTATAATTGGTACGGTGATGAACCTATTTTTGATATTGAATATATTAAAAAACTTGATTTTTTACCGACATCATTAGTAAGGAATTATATTAATTATAAGGTATTTTTGACGATAGAATCTGAAAAAGAACTGAAGAAAGTCGATATTAAATATCTTGGTAATGTTAAGAATTTAAAATTTACCAAAGAATTAAAAGAAGATATTGCAAATGAAAATAGTAAGCAATTTAGTTCTTTAAAAACATTATCTTCACACATGATCCCTATAAAATCTTTTATAAAAATGGGTTACAAAATTACACCTAACGATAATCAAATAGTGGATTTAAAATAACCGTTACGTTTAATCTAGGTTTACTAAATTTAAGATAATAGGTGTCTTTATTAATACGCCAAGAATTTGACGATTACAAAGACTATTAATGTATTGAAGAATTGGCAAATCAATCAGAAAATGAACCAGATTAGAACAGCATTACAGTCAATTTCTTCTCTTGATATTGAAGCGTATAACTTTGTTTATGTGAATAATTTGTACACATATTTTCCTTCCTATTTAAAAAATGAAAATATTTACATAATGTTAATAGAAGCATTGGAATGTTTACTAATAGCAATTGAAGAAAAAAACATAGAAAAGATTATTGATTTGGCGGATTGTTTGCATAATTTGCCCATATCTTTAGTTGAAAATCACTTTTTTGTACCTAAAGAATATTGGAATCGTGAGGTAAAATATTATAGAAAAAAATGGGACAAAAACTTCTTAGTTAAAGTCCAAAGACACTTAAAAGAGTAATATTCTACTTTATCTTATGGGGGATAATTTCTCGTAAAACTTCTATAGTTGGAGTAGCATTAATTAGTGGTACCATTGGTGCATTAACTGAAGGATGGGAAGGAATGGTAGAAGGTGCCGCCAATGGTTTTATGTGGGGTGCAATTATTGGTGGGGCTTCAGGAGACTTATTGTCAGGTCTTAATATAGCGATTGGTGGAGTTAAAATTTTAAGAAGTGTTCAGAAAAAAGGTAATATTTTTCATAGATTTAGTAGTAATGTACTTATCATTGAGTTGTGATTGTAAAGAAAAGTATTTTTATATATACGTCAATAAACCACTTTTGGAAGATGAAATAGCAAAAGAAAAGTGGGAAAACTTAATTAGCTTCTAATAACGGAGTAGTAAAAATAATAATCAAATATGAAAACAGTGAAAATTATGAAGATTATGTCAAATAAAATGAAATAATTAGTAAAGAAAAGTATTCAGAATTATTTCACTATATTGCAATTTATGCATTCCAAGAACAAAATTATAAAAGCAAAAAAATATTATTATTTTCAGAAGAAACATCATAGTTTTTAATCTTGTATAAGGCATTGGCCATTAAAATTAATATTTAGCATGACGTTTACGCAAAATAAATTACATGAAAAAACTGAGCTAAATAAAAATGGGGTAAGAATTCAGATGTCTATTCTAATCTTACCCTTTTAATTATGTTCGTTGAATGAAGTGTAGCTTCATTATTTAGAATCCATACAATGTTTATCCTATAGTCTAGTCTTAAGTTGAGAACCTTATCAAATGTAATATTGATTTGGTTCAGAGGCTGTTACACCGATTTTTACGCCTACTGTGGCGGTTATAATAACGGTAGGACTATCAATTCCATTACCGTTTAAAAAACGTGTTCTTCAGTTCTATCAAACCTATGAGCGTGTTAGTTTACAAGTTATTTCTCAACATCTTACTGTTCCGACATAATTAATTTCTATATACCCCGTTTGAAACTGCGACTTTTTGCGTGATGCCCCCCGCCCGTTGTTCATAAAAAAAGTTGTAGAGATTTTACCCCCCCTTCCCCTAAGTAGGAGTCATTATTAAGCCATTTTCAGAAGTTTTACAGCTTCTGGAAGGATAAGTCTACCATCTAATCTTTCACATCCACTGAACCCAATCTCGCCATTAATAAGGTATCTTTCATGTAGAACTTTAATCGTAAGTGATTGACGTTCGATGATCCAATAGTAACTAAAATCACCGAAGGCAATAGGGATTTCACCACTTACCATATTAGGCATATAGTTGGAATACTCAACAGGCTTACTTAAGATGGTGTTATCCGCTTGATTCCATAGATAGTTGCCATAATCATCCTTTAATGTTCTTAGCTTAAAGGCAGTTTCATCATTCATTAACCACACTGCGTTTCTTCTATATTCTGGCTTTAGTGAGAAGTATAGCTTGATCACTTCATCATAGGTTAGGACTGTTGAACCTTCGGCTGTAACCCCAATTTCGCCGCCACATGTGGCGTTTAAAATGCCTGCAGGTTCATTGATACTATCCCCGTTTATAAATGCACTCTCTTCACTTCTTCCAAATCTACGAGCGAACTCATTTTCAAGATAACCTTCAAGGTTGAAATCATTATCCTTCACAATGTGTTCTTTTATTTTAGATAAGCTGGCTAACTTATAAGAGCTGACAGGGAACTGTTTGAACGTATCAGCACTCTCTGGAAATGCAACTGATTCACTAACCCATTCTGCTAAACCAGTAGATGCCACTGCATGGATTGTCCCATCCTTGGATTTTGTATTAACAACAGTGGCTAATCGTCTGAATAGATTTTCTTTCTCCAAGGCTTTTTGATACTTTTTATTAAACTCTGTTGGAATGATATAGCCATCGGAATCTTCCCCTTCGTACATCTCATTATAGGCTGCTTGTTTACCTCTCATGGCATTCCAAAAAGCATGATTGTAAATTGTGGTTGTTTTCATAATTAATTCCTCCTCATATTCTTTTTGTAGGTTTCGAAGTAGCGACCACTCCCTTTATGCTCGATACATCATTTATATTTATTTTCTGCTCTTTTATCCTTCGTAAGATTATGGGCTTTTTTTTTAGTATGATTTGAATCACTTCGAAATTTTCAAGATCAAGACTACTCTTTATTTATTTCACTATACCTACCTCCCTTTAGAACAGAAAATACAGTTGAATTTATTAGCTGAAATCTTGACTAATTGTGCCATACATTTCGGACATCTAACTTTATGATCAGTGCTTAAATCGTTTGGATTATTATTGACTAGCTCATAGACATTACCTTTTTCCACAAGGTAATATTGATAGGAATCATTTAACAGTACATTATCGTTGTAAGGCTTAGGAAAAAGTAAATTATATGCATCTGGTACAAGAGTATAATATTTCATGGTAACCCTCCTTTCTGTAATATTTAGTGAAAGCTGAGTGAAAGTACTTTTGAGTAACATTCACCTAATAAACTCAGTAATAACAAGGTTTTTTATGTTTTAGTGAAAGAAGTGAACAACATCCCAACTCCACACTGACTATAATTATTATTTATATTTTTATATATTTTGTTTTCTTGGCTGAGAAGTTTAAAATACATTAGCTACTTTCACTAAACTCTTGGAAGCGGCTTATTTACTGGCTTTATCGAGGTGAAAGTAGTGTGGTTTTAGTTTCACCTAACATTCACTACTTTCACTAACATTAAGTGAGTAGGGCAATATCATCATATCCATAAACCTTCTTGTAACTTTCCTTGGCATCATCAGTTAAAGTATAATTCTTATAGTAATTGCCACTTTTACCTCTTCTTGTTATGAGATTTATATAAGGTGCATTCAAATATCTTGCTAGTTCGTTTCGAAACTCCTTAGCTGTTTTATGATAACCATGATTATTATCCTTGCACCAAGCTTTATAAACATCATAAACTTTTCCTGTAGTACAAAGGTCAGTTATTTTACCTCGTGGACGTTCTTGCATGCATTCCTCAAAGAAGGTGATTACTGTGTTATTTCCTTTCATATAGGCTTTTCTGGCTAAGGTTATATCTATCGGTTCATTGTTTTAATGCCATAACCGCTTTATACACAATACCAACACGCTCAGCAAAAAGCTTGTCTAAGAGATGTTTACCTGCTTTTCTAGCGGTATGACATTACTACATTCAACTTGAATAATACGATTATAAACCCACTCACCATCATCCCCACCAAACCTAGGGAGACGATTCATACAAAACCAAAGTAGGCCATTGGATTACTTTGCACGAATAAGTCATTAAGAAGTGAATATGAAATGTAATATAAAAAGTGTACTTAATTCAGTACACTCAGATTTTGAAGTGTGATGTAGAAGCTCCCTTACAACACTTTTTGGTAACTTAACGAGTTTTATGAGGTGTGTGTAAATGTTAGAATAAATTTGTAGAAAAAAGGCGGTATAAAAATACAGAACATCTAGACATTAACTTAAAGTGATTTATAATCACTTTAGGTGATAGAAGGATGAGATATGATGTAATGTATTCAACAAAAAGACTGATT
>JAAYWZ010000152.1 GCA_012516175.1 Bacilli bacterium | reverse complement strand
TTATAATATATTTAAAAAATCAATTAACCCCTGTGCATAAATATATATAATATTTTTCCCTCTATCATTTAGTAAAATAGATAGAGGGTTTTTATATTAACATAATACAAATCAATTGACAACTACATTACTTAGATGTATATTATAATAGTTAACTAGCTAACTATTAACATGCTAATTATTAATTCGTAAAGGTGGTGATAATGGTGATGAATCAAGTTACTAATAAAGATGTTATTCATGAATTAATCTTCTTTGCAATTAAACATCGTAAAATCATGCAACACTATTTAGATAAGACGGGAGTATTTCATGCACAACATCGGATCTTAATGAACATCTATCATCATCCTAATGTATCGCAGAATGATTTAGCGAAGATGATGGAAGTATCATCAGCTACAATCGCAGTATCATTAAAAAAATTAGAGAGTGAAGGTTATATTAATAGGATTGTTGATGAAACAGATAATCGGTTTCATAAGATTAATATAACTGAAATGGGAAAACAAGTTATTGAACAAAGTAAAGCAATTATTGATGCAACTGACCAGAAAGTTTTGCAAGATTTAACAGTTGAAGAAAAGTATAATTTATTTAACTTGTTAAAAAAAATTAATGATAATTTAGTACGGATGGAAGAGGAAATCCAATTAAAATAGAAAGGACAGAAATAATATGAGACACTATTGGAAATACATAAAACCATACCTTCCAGCATTTATTATTGGACCAATATTAATGATTATTGAAGTTATTGGTGAAGTAGTTATGCCTTTACTTCTAAGAAACATCATCGATGTAGGAATTACTGGTGGTAAAGGCACAACCTACATCATCTTTACAGGTATAGCAATGATACTTACCGCCCTTGTCATGATGACAGGTGGTGTTGGTGGTGCATATTTTGCGATTAAGGCATCATCAGGGTTTGCGACAGATTTACGTAAGGATGCTTTTAAACACATTCAAAAGTTCTCTTTTAATAATATCGATAAATATAATACGGGTTCATTAATAACTAGATTAACTAACGATATCACCCAAGTTCAAAACATGTTACAAATGATGTTAAGACTTGCATTAAGAGCACCAGGGATGTTAATCGGAGCTCTTATCATGGCGTTTGTGTTGAACTGGAAACTTGCATTATCGATTCTAATCGTTATTCCTCTTTTAGCATTAGCAATTGGGACTATTATGCGACTTGCTTTTCCAAGATTCCAAGTCATGCAAAAGAAGTTGGACAATTTAAACACCACTATGCAAGAAAATTTAACTAATATTCGAGTAGTTAAATCCTTCGTGAGAGAAGATTATGAAGTTAATAAGTTTGAAAAGGCTAATCTTGACTTAAAAGAAAGTACACTAAGAGCCATTAAAATTATCATCTTTACTATGCCGGTAATGACACTTGCGATGAATATTACTACGCTTGCGATTGTGTGGTTTGGTGGAAATCAAGTAATCGTTGGTTCAATGACAACAGGAGAGTTAACAGCATTTGTTAACTATGTAGTCCAAATCCTCATCAGTTTAATGATGGTTTCGATGATTATTCTTAATAGTTCCCGTACTTTAGCTAGCGCTAAACGGATTAATGAGATTATTAAGACTGAAGTAGATTTAACCGATGATGATGCTTTATTTAAAGACCGTACGATTAGTAATGGACGTATTGATTTTAAGAATGTCCATTTCAAGTATTATAAGAATAATGAAAAATGGGTCTTAGATAATATTAATTTAACGATAAAACCAGGCGAAACTGTTGGTATCATTGGTTCAACTGGTAGTGGGAAATCAACTTTAGTTCAAATGATCCCTCGTTTGTATGATGCTGATAAAGGTGAAGTATTAATCGATGGTATCAATGTTAAGGATTATTCATTAAAACATCTACGTGATGGGGTCGGGATTGTACTACAAAAGAATGTATTATTCTCAGGTACAATCAAAGAAAACCTCTTATGGGGTAATGAAAACGCAAGTGATGAAGAAATCGTCAAATATGCTAAAATCGCCCAAGCGCATGGATTTATCACTTCATTTGAAAAAGGTTATGAAACTGATCTTGGTCAAGGGGGGGTAAATCTTTCTGGTGGACAAAAACAACGTTTATGTATCGCACGTACTTTATTAAAGAAACCGAAGATTTTAATCCTTGATGATAGCACTAGTGCTGTGGATACAGCTACCGAAGCTCGCATTCAAGAAGCATTTAGAAATGAACTTAAAAATATGACCAAAATTATCATTGCGCAAAGAATCTCTTCTGTCATTAACGCTGATAAAATAATCGTTATGGATGATGGAAAGATTGTCGGCATTGGCAAGCATGATGATTTAATTAATACATGTGAAGTATACGCAGAAATCTACTACTCCCAAGTAGATAAGAAGGAGGTCACAGCATGAGTCTCAGCGAAGCACGTAAAGATCGACTAATAGGTCGTTACAGCAATCAACACGGATCTACCAGTAAAAAAGGTCAACAAGGTGGATTCCGCGGACCGATGCGGGCAATGCGCTTTGGCAAACCCAAAGATATGGGGAAAACTATTAGACGGTTATTAAGATATATTGGTAAAGACAAGCAATTAATCTATGTTGTGTTAGTCTTTACGTTATTTACCAGTTTAACTGGTTTAGCTGGTAGTTATATCTTACGTCCAGTGATTAATAACTTAGTTAATGAAAATTTAACTAATGCTCAAAAAGTACAAAACCTCTTAATAGGCATCATCACGATGGCCTCGATTTATCTTGTGGGGGTTATAAGTAGCTACTTACAACAACGTATCATGGTTGGTATCTCACAAAATACATTAATTAAGATTAGACAAGATCTCTTTGCTAAGATGCAAAGATTACCATTAAAATATCATGATACTCATACTCATGGTGATTTAATGAGTCGTTTCACTAACGACTTAGATGCAGTTGGTGATATGTTAAATAATACGATGACACAGATCTTTTCAGGGGTTGTGACATTAATTGGTACACTTGTTTTAATGTTTATCACTAATTGGATTTTAGCACTTATCACCATCTTTACCGTTCCCTTCTTAGCGTATGTAGGGAACCTAATTGGTAAGATGAGTAGAAAATACTATCTAGAACAACAACGTGCCTTAGGTGCGCTAAATGGTTATATAGAAGAATCTATGGGTGGACAAAAGGTCATTAAGGTATTCAATCATGAAGACGTTGCGATTGAAGAATTTGACTTCTTAAGTGATAATTTACGACATATCCAACGCAAAGCCCAATTCTTTGGGGGAATAATGGGACCAGTGATGGGGAACCTAAGTCAAATTAGTTATGCTATCTCTGCCACTATTGGTGGGATACTATGTGTTACAATGAACTTTGATATTGGTGGATTAACAGTTTTTACCAACTATGCAAGACACTTCTCTCGTCCTATCAATGAACTTTCCATGCAAATGAATATTATTTATGCTGCTTTAGCTGGAGCAGAACGGGTATTTGAAGTAATGGATGAAACTCCAGAAACAGAAGGAACAGCAAATGCGATTGAAATTAGTTCACCATATGAACCTAAGTTCAACACACGGGTGATTAAAGGTGAAGTAGTACTTAAAGATATAACCTTTGGATATGTACCAGATAAAACAGTCTTAAAGAAAATTAATGTTACTGCAAAACCTGGTCAAAAGATTGCATTTGTAGGTTCTACAGGTGCTGGAAAAACAACTATCACTAATCTCATCAATCGCTTCTATGAAATTGAACAAGGTAAAATAACTATCGATGGGATTGATATTAAAGATATTAAGAAAGACGCTTTAAGAAAAAATATTGCGATGGTTTTACAAGATACGCATTTATTCTCAGGAACAGTTAAAGAAAATATTCGTTATGGTAGATTAGACGCTACAGATGAAGAGGTAATCGAAGCTGCGAAAATAGCATGTGCCCATTCCTTCATCGAACGTTTACCTAATGGTTACGACACAGTTCTTGAAGGTGATGGTGCCAACCTTAGCCAAGGTGAACGGCAACTCTTAAATATCGCAAGAGCCGCAATTTCAAAAGCACCAATTCTTATATTAGATGAAGCTACCAGTTCAGTAGATACAAGAACAGAGAAACTCATTGAAAAAGGTATGGATCAATTGATGAAGAATCGTACAACCTTCGTAATTGCCCATCGATTATCTACTGTACGTAATGCGGATATGATTATCGTGCTCGAACAAGGTCAAATTATTGAACAAGGTACTCATGAAGAACTATTAGCTCTAGGTGGCAGATATTATGAGTTATATACTGGTTTGGTAGAATTAGACTAATTCTAATAATCACATAATTATTGCATAAACCAAAATGTTACAAATAGATACTAGATTAAAAATAACTATAATTA
>JAAYWZ010000151.1 GCA_012516175.1 Bacilli bacterium | reverse complement strand
GATATATAGTGGTCAATGTGTGCATTTACTTATGAAACAGAGGTGATTAATTTGTTCCAAAAAAAGGATTTACGAATTAATCGCACTAAAGAATTTGTTTTTGAAGCACTAAAACTCTTACTCAAGAAACTTGATTACCATGATATAACTATCAGTATGATTATTAAAAAAGCTGGTATTGGTCGAGCGACCTTTTATCGTTATTACTACACTAAAGATGATATAATAATTGAAAAACTGAATACCTTGACCCAAGAGTTGCTAGAAAAAATGAAGAATACTTATGATCTATCAGTTTATCATAAAGATATTAAAAACAAAGTTAAGTTGTTCTTCCAATACTGGGATGAACATCCTGATATCATTAATTTAATCATCCATCTAGATAAAACCCAAATTCTCTACTCTACTTGGTCAAATATATTAATCCAAATGTTTTCTACTATCGAAATGGGACTATCAAGTAAACTATCAAAAGACTATATTGCCCACTTCGCTACAGGAGGATTAACAAGTTTACTAATAGCTTGGTTTAAAAACAACCGAAAAGAAAGTGTAGATTTTATTGCAAGTCACTTTTACATTCCCAATACATAAAAAAGAAGACACCTCACAAAAATTGTAAGGTGTCTTTCTATTATTCACGACGGAAGAGTTTACGTGCTAGATTATTAATCCGTTTTCGTCTTAACTCTGTTTCTTCATAATTAATTCTGATAAGAATATCGATGACATTTCCTTCGCTGATGTCATCAGGGAAGATTACGCGTGGTAAATTAAATGTCTCATCACCATACTCAACGACGACATAATCCTCTTCAAAACGGTCAACTATAAAACGTTTATCCATAATTCACTCCTTAATTTGGGGCATTCTTTGTTGGTTTACAGGTTTGATTTGACCAATTACCACCTGATGGAATCCGACAGAATGATTCATCTCTAACTGTAGATTCATATGTGTATTTATCAATGATTGTACCTCGGGGACTAATTAAATATACGGAATCACTATCATTGTTGAAAACATTATTAAACTCAAATACAAAATATCCATTCGGACTAATAAAGGTGTTAGTAGGTATTTTATAAGCACTTGCACCACTACCTAAGACATCATCAATATAGAAACCGCTTAAATCAATGGTTTTATCACTTGGATTATAGAGTTCTACCCATTCTTTATTATTAGGTGATGGTGCAGGTAATATCTCATTAATGACAACTGGAATATCATCGTCAGAGATCTGTGATTCTTTTTGCGTTTCCACTTTTAGAGTTGAACCATTACTGCGAATCACGATATGTCCTTCTTCATCAGTACGGTAAATCTGAACACCTCTATCTAAGAGCCTACTAATAATTACTGGTTTAGGATGACCATAACTATTATCAACACCAACGCAAATTACAGCGATTGATGGTGAAACAGCATCTAAGAAACTTATACTAGTTGAACTATCCGAGCCATGATGACCAACTTTTAAAACATCAGCTTTTACATTAGCACCTGTTGCTAGAATCTCATTCTCTGATACTGTTTCTGCATCTCCTGTAAAGAGAAAAGCTTTCGAACCATATTCAAGTCTAATTACCGCAGAATAATCATTTAAGTCTTTATAATTAACACTATTAGGTGCAAGAATTTCTGCTCTCAGTTTTAAGCCATCTACAGTTTCATTAAAGATTATAACTCCTTTTTCAGCTACTGTGATGGTTAGACCCTTATTATCGATGGCAGTTAAAACATCTTCGAATGTTTTTGTTTGACTTATAACATCGGGCATATAAATTTTACCAATTTCTAAGGAATTTATCACGGTATCTAACCCACCAATATGGTCTTCATGAGGATGGGTACCAACGACATAATCGATTTTTTTTACTCCTAAACTAGTGATATAATTAACTACTGCATTACCATCATCATTATTTCCTGCATCAATTATCATCGTCTTATTATTTGGTAGTTGGATGAAGATGGAATCAGCCTGCCCAACATCAATGAAATGAACCACAATTTCTTTATCAGTATAACTACTAGTCGTGGTAGTACCATCTTCTGTCGTT
>JAAYWZ010000150.1 GCA_012516175.1 Bacilli bacterium | reverse complement strand
ATATATTAATTGAATAAATGATTCAATTTACCATTTTAGCTGTAGTATAATACAAAAATATTAGAGGGAGTTTGATGATGAAAAAGTATATTTTATCAATTTTTATCACAGTGTTACTGATGGTAACACTTTTATCATGCACTAAAAAAATAAGTAATAATGTTAAAGCAGTTGCTAGAGAACTTAAACAAGCAAATGTTGTACCTAATCTATCTACTATCTTATCAAGGGATGCTATCGAGGCATTGGCACAAAGTGAAGTAAATCCATCAATTAAATCAAATGTTGTTAAGTTATCATCAAGGGGTGATGACTATTTACTAGAACCAAGTATATACGATGTATCAAAAAAGGGTGAGGGTGGTTACTTAGAAGAATTAGATTACCTTCAAAACGCCGTTGAATCACTAGCTCTTGAAGCCAAAAACAAGATAAACAATGAAGTACCTTATGTTCCAGTACTAGGACAATGGGTAGAGAGTAAGGATTACTTCTATGCTTGTAATAAATGGTATTTTCGTCTTGATAAAGAAGATGATAGAATAACATATACAAGTTATATAGATATGGCGTATGGAGATTATCCTAAAGGTAACTTTAGACTATACCGCATTAGCGTTACAAATAAAGACGATAAAGAAGTCATTGAATATCAAGAGTTAATCTATGATAATAGAGAAGGTAATGATAAAGGTCTTGTAATCTATGAAACTAGTTTTTATTATATCGAAGGTGAAGAGTTTTATTTTGCAACCACTTACTATGATCGAAGAGAAGGTAATAGAGATATAGGACATGTTGTAGGATTAAAGAAATCTGTTGTGGATGGGAAAATAGTATTTGACTATGCTATGGTAGGATATGATGGGGTAATTCCCAAATATCCTGAATCTGGATATGAAGATAAGTACCCTACTGAACCAGGGAAAGAAGATGGTAGACCCAAACCATCATTAACAATAACTAATTTAATTTCAGGAAACGAAAATGATGGTTTTGTAGTAATCAAGGATTACGAGGTATATTTTTACTACAATAATGAAGCAATCTTTAATGCACCTACCAGTAATGATCCAGTTATAGGCATCAAACCATCCTATCTAAATTCTGATTATGCAGATGTTGTTTTAGCTCCTGCTACGTTAGAGAATTTTGAAAATCAACTATACCGTTTTTCACCTGCTCACATTAGTTCTTACAAATACAAAGGCGAAACTATCCGTGCTCATTATAATATGACTAATAGATTTACTCCATTTGTGGATGTTCCAATGGAAGAATTAGAAAGCCACATTGCTGATTCAGCTCAAGGTTACGCACAAACATTTATGGATATTCTCAACAATGGGACAAATGTTGTAGGTAAAAGAATTTTTCTTCCTGAAGCTTTTGAAGGAAAAGAACCAGAAGTAGGATACCATCTGATTAAAGATTTTCTCTATAAAGAAAAATTCCAAAACCTTTATACTATTGAGGAAGCTAAGGCCATTCCACAAGAATTTGGAAATACAGTTGAGCGTTCTAAGTATGAGGAAAATGTTACGATTTATGATTTAACTGATATTTACCTTTACTATAATTATTATCCTAATGGTACATTTGAGTATAGTACAAGTCTAGCATATGAACTATCAGGTGAAGATTATCGATTAGTTGCTGGCTATATTAATGTCTTAAACAATATCGAATATCCAATAATCATTCATAATGTTCCTAAAGCAAGAAAAGAAGGTAATCATTATAGTTTTACTTATGACCAAAAAGAAGTATATGATAAAGTATATAATCTTCCTCTTGGTAGTTACACTAGTGTGGTATGGTATGAAAAGAAAATTGATGACGAATGGGTTAGAGTTACACCATATGTAATAAATGAGAGTAATCCAGTGTTTAATCTATCTAAAAAAGGTAATGAAATTCGTCATTTTACTGGAAATACGTTTGCGAAAGGAGCATATCTTCTTGAAGTATATGATATTTTAAAACAATCTCCTCTTCCATCCCAAAATTAAGTAATTATAAAATCCTAGTTATACTACAACTCATGTTAGGATTATCTAATCCATATAAAAAATCACCATCATTTAATAAGAAATGATGGTGATTTTACTTTATTAAGTAAATAACTTGATCAAAGGTATATTTACTAGGCTTATTAGTATAAATGAAAGTCATAATATATTTTAGATTTTCTTATATTAGATTAAATGCTCAGCGTTTACGTTTAAAGATCTTTATTATCGTTTTAGTCACATTTATAACTTCTTTTTTAATCTTATTTAATACATTTATTATTGTCTTCACAATACCTCTAATAGCTTTATACACTAGTTTAAATGTATTAAAAATTAATAGTACTGGGTACTTGAGTATTTTATT
>JAAYWZ010000149.1 GCA_012516175.1 Bacilli bacterium | reverse complement strand
GTACATAGAGAATTATCTCAAGTATTGTTAATAGATGACTTAAAAGATGCATTATGGAGTATTAATTATAATTTACGTATTACAGAAGATGAAATAAACTATGTTATCAAACAACTTACTTCTTTCAATACTACAAATCTTTATGAAATAAATAAGCATATTTATAATCTCATTGTTAATGGGATTAAGATAGAAAGATATAATGATGAATATATCAATATTAAGATAATTGATTTTGATAATGTTGAAAATAACACCTTTAAAGTAATAAATCAATTTGAAGTAAATGAAAAAGACCAATTACGTAAACCTGATATAGTAGTATTTGTTAATGGGATACCATTAGTGGTATTTGAATTAAAAAATGTAACTAATGAAGATACTACTATTGAATATGCATATAAGCAACTTACAATTCGATATCGTAGAGATATACCTTCACTGTTTTACTATAATGCTTTTATAGTAATTAGTGATGGCTCTAATAACCGTTATGGCTCTTTCTTTTCGCCATTTGAACATTTCTATGCTTGGAGATTAATTGAAGGTACCAAAGAAGAAAAAGAGAGTGAAGGTATAGATACTTTATATACATTGATAAAGGGGTTATTCAATAAAGAAAGATTTCTTGATATGTATCGAAACTTTATCATCTTTCCTGATAAAACCAATACAGAGCTGAAAATCATACCTAGATACCCTCAATATTATGCGACTAAGAAATTAACAGAAAACATTAGAAAACACCTTAAACCCCAAGGTGATGGTAAGGGTGGTATCTACTTTGGCGCAACTGGTTGTGGTAAATCTATTACCATGGTTTATTTAGCTAGATCATTAATGAGTGATCTGGAATTTAAGAATCCTACATTAGTTTATATTACTGATAGAAATGATTTAGATGAACAATTATCACAATTGTTCTTGAACTGTAAGAATTATATCGGTGATAGTTATATCAAACAGATTGAAAGTCGAGAAAACCTTAAAAAAGAGTTGAGTGATCGTAAAAGTGGCGGAGTCTTTTTAACGACCATCCAAAAATTCTATGAAGGACTTGATGTTTTAAGTGATCGACCAAATATCATCTGTATTTCTGATGAAGCTCATCGTTCTCAGACTAATCTAGATTTAACTTACCGAGAAATTGTTAATAAAGAAACAAATGAATTAATGCTTGTAGAAAGATATGGGTTAGGTAAATACTTAAGAGATAGTCTCCCCAATGCGACCTATGTTGGTTTTACAGGTACACCAATAGATGCTACGATTGAAGTGTTTGGTGAGATTGTTGATTCCTATGATATGCGAGAATCAGTAAGAGATGGAGTAACGGTAAATATTACATATGAAGGACGTGCTGCGAAAGTCTTACTTGATTATCGAAAAGTCCAAGAGATTGAAGAGTATTATGATAAATGTGTATCTGAAGGTGCGAACATTTATCAAATTGAAGAAAGTAAAAAAGCAGTAGCACGGATGGAAGCAATTATTGGTGATGAAGATCGTATCAAAGCATTAGCGAATGATTTTGTTCATCATTATGAAGAACGGGTTCTTGAAGGAGCTACTGTAAAGGGTAAGGCAATGTTTGTTTGTATGAATAGAGTTATTGCCTATAAACTTTATAAAGAAATTATTAAGCTTAGACCTGAGTGGAATAAAAAGATGGCATATGATTCATCATTTGAGTATAGTGATTTATCTGAACGTGAGTTAAGAGATTTACAGCCTATTGAAAAAGTCAAGTTAGTTATAACAAGAAATCAAGATGATGAAAAAGAACTATATGAACTCGCTGGAACTAAAGAATATCGACAAGAACTAGCCAAGTTATTTAAGCATCCTGATTCGAACTTTAAGATTGCGATTATTGTAGATATGTGGTTAACAGGGTTTGATGTCCCTTGCTTAGATACGATGTATATTGATAAACCTATTCAAAAACATACTTTAATCCAAACTATCTCACGTGTTAATCGGACGTATGAAGGTAAATCAGAAGGGTTAATCGTAGATTATATTGGAATTAAATCTAAACTAAATGAAGCGTTAAGCATGTTTTCTACTCTAAATAGGCAAATATTTAGAGATATTGATTTGGCTGTAAAAATCGTAAAAGATGAACTAGATATTCTAAATCGGATGTTTCATAAGTTTGATTCAAAAGATTTCTTTGGTTTTAATAATGTTAAACGACTGGAAACATTAAATAAAGCAGTAGAATTTGCCCAACAATCAAAAGACTTTGAAAAGCGATTCATGGATCATGCTAGAATCATGAAAAGTGCCTATAATCTCTGCATAAACTCAGAATCTTTTACCTTTACTGAACGCCAACTAATCAACTTCTATTTAGCAATTAGATCTGTTATTTATAAGATGATTAGTGGTGATGCACCATCACCAGTCGAAATAAATGAAAGAGTTAGATTAATGTTAGAAGAAGCAATTAAAAGTCAAGGAGTGGAACAATTATTTATTAAATCAAGTAGTGATGATGATAACTTCATTAAATTATTGAGTGAAGATAATTTAGCGAAAGTATTAAGACTACCATATCCTAATACGAAGATTAAGATACTAGAAAGACTTCTTAAACAAGTTATTAATAACTACCGCAGAATAAATAAAATCCAAAGTGTTAAATTTTCAGAAAGATTACAAACACTAGTTAAGCAATATGAGACTCGCTTTACTGAACCAGATCCATTTACAGATTATGACCCAGAAGCCTTCTTAGAAGAGATCTTAGAAAAGTTAGTAGGACTTGCTAGTGATATGGTAGAAGATATGAACTCATTTCAAGAATTAGGAATGAGTTTTGAAGAAAAAGCATTCTATGATGTGTTAATAGAAAATGAATCAGCTCGTAGTCTAATGAAAGATGAAACATTAAGAAAGATTGCATCGGAAATTCTCAATATTGTCAAAGATAATACTAAATATGTTGACTGGCATAAGAAAGAGAATATCAAGGCAGAAATGCGGTTCCAAATTAGAAATATACTTGATATAAATGGATATCCACCTGATGGACAAGAAGTAGCGATTAATAATGTGATTGAACAAGCAGAAAACTTTAAGTATTATAATTAACATTTGATAGATAATGGTTAACTATGGATTATATGGTAACTAACTTTTTTATCAAAGATTTATTACTTAATTGTTATAAGAGTTTTGGGTGATAATATGATTTTAAAAACATTAAGAATATGGAATTTTCGACAGTTTTCTCAGCAATGTGATAATCCAGGATTAGAAGTTACGTTTCACGAAGGATTAAACATTCTAATAGGTGAAAATGATTCTGGAAAAAGTACAATTATAGATGCTATAAAGTTAGTTTTGCAAACACAAATTAATGAATCGTTTAAAGTAACAGATGAAGATTTTTATTTTGATATTATTACTAATCAAAAGGCCAGTAAAATAAAAATAGAATGTGAACTTACTAATTTTACAGAAGACGAAGCTAAAAATTTCATCGAATGGTTGTATTTCGAAGAAGATGATAAAGGTGATATTCAATATAAACTTAAACTTACTTTCACAGCATGGAAAGAAAACAAAAGAATATATTATGAGATAAAAGCTGGAATGTCAGATGAAGGACATACAATAGATGCAAAGGCAAAAGATTTGCTAAGATGCACGTATTTGAAACCATTAAGAGATGCTGATCGAGATATGCAATCTAGTAGAAGCTCCAGATTATCTCAAATCTTATATAACCATCCATTATTCTCAAATGAAGAAAATCATGCTTTAGTTCAAATAATTAAGGATGCTAATCAAAGAATAGCTGATTATTTTGCTAAAGAAGAAGGTGTAGTTATACTAAATAGGATCCAAGAACACATGAATGAATTTATAGACAAAAAGGACCTTTTAACTGCTCAATTTACAACCTCAGATCCAAGATTAAAATCAATTCTAGAATCACTTTCAATTAAGTTAAACAAGATTCAACCAGGATTAGGTACTCTAAACCTTTTGTATATTGCAGTTGAGTTGTTATTGTTAAATGAAAAAGATGACAATGGAATCAAATTAGCTTTAATTGAAGAGATTGAAGCACACTTGCATCCTCAAGCTCAGTTGAGATTGATAGAGTTTTTGCAGAAAGAGTATGATAAATCTAATATTCAGTTTATTATATCAACACATAGTACCTTACTATCGTCTAGTGTTAACTTAAAGAATGCTTTATTATGCAGAAACAGTAATGTATATTCTTTAGCACCTGGATGCACTAAACTTGAACCTAATGATTACTTATTTTTACAACGATTTTTAGAGACTACAAAAGCAAACATGTTTTTTGCAAGAGGTGTTATATTTGTTGAAGGATATGCTGAGAACTTATTGTTACCAGTTTTAGCAGACATTATTGATTATCCTTTATCTAGTTATGGTGTATCGATTGTAAATGTTGGAAGCACAGCATTTTTGAGATACTCACGTATCTTTTTACAAACAGGTCCTAACAGCATGAAAGTACCTGTTTCTATAATTACAGATGTTGATGTAAAACCAATTGATGTCAATACTGGGGATTTTGATGATGAAAAACGGAAGCAAGAAATAGAAAATAAAATAAGGAAATATTCAGAAGATTACATAAAGACATTTGTATGTCCCTATTGGACATTAGAATTCAATTTGGCATTAAGTTGTTTGAAAGAATACTTTTATAAAGCAGTATTACTAGCAAATGAACTTCAAAAACATGATAATGATAAAAATCCTAAAGGCAGCAATAATACAGAATTTAATTTAAGCAATATGTTAGTAAAAATTGAGCAAATACTTAAAAAAGATTTTGATAAATGGACAAACTTAGGATACTCCAGTTATAGAATTGCACAGGAAATATATAAGAAGATTTATAATAAGATATCAAAAACTCTAATTGCTCAATGTTTAGCTAGTAT
>JAAYWZ010000148.1 GCA_012516175.1 Bacilli bacterium | reverse complement strand
TTCTTAAAGTAATGAAAAAAGAAGGAAGTGATGGTGGGATATGTTTAGGAAAATTGTCTATTTTATCATCCTTTTATTTGTTTTCATGTTTATAAATCGTACTATTAATGTTTATGGGGAAGAAGCTTGTATACCGGATAATAAACCCATAATTGAAAATGCTAAAGATATCTTTTACAAAATAGGTTCATCTAAACCTGATTATTTAGTAGGAATAATCTTAAAAGATAGTTGTGGCACGATGCTTTCTATTGATAAAATCAATGTTGATGATAAGTGGGTTAACTTAAATAAAGTTGGTGTTTACCCACTGTATTATCAATCACAGTTAACCAGTGTTGAGGTTAAAGTGTATGTGTTTCAAGATATTCCTAAATTAGAAGGAGTTAGAAATTTTAATGTAGAGATTAATGATGCACCTCCTAATTATCTAGAAGGTGTTACAGCTACTGATGTATATACTAATGCTGACTTAACCAGTGAGATTATTGTTGATGATTCCCAAGTAGATTACACGAAATTAGGAAGCTATAATTTAACTTATCGGGTAAAAGATTCACGAGGAAATGAAACCGTAAAAGTCGTCAAAGTCAATGTTATTGATACGATTCCTCCTCAGATTGAAAATCTTCATGACCTCACGATTGAAGTTAATACAAATCTTAATACTTATGATTTTTGGCTAGATGTCAATATAAAAGATAATAGTAATCGCCCCGTTACTAAGGAATTAGATCGGAGTAAATTAAATATCGGAGTTATCGGTGAATATGAGATTACTTATATTGTCCGTGATGAAGCAAAGAATGAAACGAGAAAAAGCGTGAAAGTAAAGGTAGTTGATACAAAAGCACCAGAAATCAAGTATACTAAAGATCTAAAATTTTTGGTCAATACTGAATTAACGAAATGGATGTTTATCGAACATTTACAAGTAAGCGATAATTATGATAAGAATCTTACTGTTAATGATATTGAAGTATATTTTGACCAAGTTGATGTTACAAAACCTGGGGTTTATCCAGTAATGTATTTCTTATCTGATTCTAGCGGAAATTATGATACAAAAATGATCAATGTGCGTATTTATGATGAAGATTCCCCCGTAATCATTAATGCAGCGAATATACGTGTACCTGTAGGAACGAAGTCTGTTGATTATTTAGCTAATGTCAGTTGCATAGATGAAACTGATGGGAATCTAACAAATAAAATCATCGTGAATGATAAATTAGTTAATTTAAATAAAGTCGGCAGTTATCCGCTCCAATATTCTGTATTTGATTCTAGTGGTAATTACACGATTGTGGTAGTAAATGTCTTAGTATATGATGCAGACTTACCTGTAATAACAGGTATAAAAGATCTAACGATTGAAGTGAATTTATCCTATGATGAAGCATTCTTCTTAAAAGATATTACTGCATATGATAATATTGATGGAGATATTACCAGTTGGGTAACAGTTGATTTATCTAATTTAGATACAACTAAACTAGGCACATATCAAATAACTTATACTGTTATTGACTCTAGTGATAACCAAGTATCTGAAACAGTTTTAGTTACAGTAACGGATACTACTCCGCCTGAGATAACTGGTGTTAAAGATGTAACAATTAAAATTAATGAAGAATTTGATGTAGAGAAGTTTAAACAGGGAATAAAAGTAGTTGATAATTATGATGGCGAAATAACGGATTTTGTTGTGAAAGGATTTATTGATACAAGTAAAGTTGGCTCCTATACTCTCACAATTGAAGCGAAGGATTCTTTTGGTAATAAGAGTAGTGTTACTTGTAATCTAATTGTTGAAGGAGAAGATGTTAAAGACAAAAAATCAGCTGATTATATTGGTTTATATATACTGAGCGGGATGGGATTAGTATTATTAGTTACGGGATTCCTTGGTTATCGCACACGAAAACGCCGTTAAAATAAGACATTATCATTAATATTTGGGGAAAAATATGTTATAATATATTAGATAAAGACTAATATAGGTGATACTATGACAAAAAAAGTAATACTCGGACTAAGTGGCGGCGTCGATTCTTCCGTCAGTGCGTATATATTGTTAGAACAAGGCTATGATGTCGAGGCTGTATTTATGCGCAATTGGGATTCTGCAGTAAATAACGACATCTTAGGTAATCCTACTAAGGATGATCCCATATGTCCCCAAGAAGTAGATTTCCAAGATGCTTTAAAAGTTGCAGATAAATTAGGTATTAAGTTACATCGGATTGATTTTGTGAAAGAATATTGGGATAAAGTCTTTACGTATTTTCTAGATGAATATAAAAAAGGGCGGACTCCAAATCCTGATATTCTTTGTAATAAAGAAATCAAGTTTAAAGCCTTTTTAGAATATGCTGAAAAGCTTAAATGTGATTATATTGCGATGGGTCATTATGCCCGTGTACGTGTAGAAAATGATGAAGCATTCTTATTACGTGGGGTTGATCAAAATAAGGATCAAACCTATTTCCTCTGTCAATTAAAACAAGTTCAACTAAAACGATCACTTTTTCCCATCGGTCATTTAGCGAAGAGCGAAGTTAGAGATATTGCGAAGAAAGTGGATTTACCAACAGCTGAAAAGAAGGATTCTACAGGTATTTGCTTTATTGGTGAACGAGAATTTACGAAGTTCTTACAAAACTACTTACCTGCCCAACCAGGACTGATGATGACTTTTGATGGTGAAGTAATCGGTAAACATAACGGCTTAATGCTTTATACGATTGGTCAACGAAAAGGTTTAGGCATTGGAGGGCGTGGGGATGCTTGGTTTGTTTTAGGTAAGAACTTAAAAGAAAATATACTTTATGTAGGTCAAGGTTTTGAAAATCCCTATCTTTATTCTGATTCCTGTATCGTTACTGATGTAAATTGGATTAGCCCACATCGCTTTACTGGTGAATATCAATGTACTGCCAAGATCAGATACCGCCAAAAGGATGTTAATGTTACTTTAAAGTGGCTTGATGATACAACCGTAAAGGTTGTGTTTGGTGAGTTAGTAAGAGCCGCAACACCCGGACAAGCAGCTGTTTTCTATGATGGTGAAATCTGTCTTGGTGGAGGATTCATCGATAGCGCTTATTATCGTGGGGAAAAGCGGATGTACTAGATTTGAGGTGTAGTTAATGGGTTATGTCCTAACGGGTATCTATAAGAAACAAGTATTCTTTAATGAAGATAACAGTTATCATGTCGCAAGAATTATTGTCAAGGAAACCACTATTCCTCAATATGAACAGTTTCTTAGCCTTGATGGTACGATAACCATCATTGGCTATTTTCCTGAACTTATAACTGATGAAACATATCGGTTTATTGGTGAAATAATCAAAAATAATTATGGAACGCAATTTAATGTAAAAGACTATGAAATGGTAACTGAGAAAGATGAAGACAGTTTAATAAAATTTCTCTCTAGTAGTTTATTTAAAGGAATTGGGAAGAAAACTGCTAGGAAAATTGTCGAAATCTTAGGTACTGATTGTATCGACAAAATTATCAATGATATGAGTATTTTAGATCTAGTACCAGGGTTAAATCTTCAGAAGAAAACGATGATTTATGAAGTCTTACAGTTAAATTATCAATCAGAAAAAATCATGCGATTCTTATTAAAAAATGGTTTTGGTACCCGCTTAGCGACAAAAATTTATAAATGTTATAAAGAAAAAACCTTAACATATCTTCAAGAAAATCCTTATCGGTTAATCGACGAGATTGAAAATATCGGCTTTAAAAAAGCGGATAATCTTGCGATTAACCTTAATTTTGATTTAAAGAGTCCATATCGCATTCAGGCAGCACTTAGGTATGTGTTTGAAGAGTATTGTTTCAGTGAAGGTTATACGTATTTAACCCTTGAGCAATTACTGCCAAAGGCGCTCACTTTTCTCAATAATGGCGATATTACTGTTTCAGAGAAAGAGCTTAGAGATAATATTGCTAGCCTAATAAAAGACAATAAGGTTATTATTGAAGATAACCGTTATTATCTACCGCTCTTGTATTATGCTGAAATTAATATCGCAGAAAAAATATCAATCCTCCTTGAAAATGAAGATATAGAAGTTGATGAAAAAGAAATTAATCAGGTAATCAAAGAAGTAGAAAGCGAATTACAGATATCTTATTCCGATATGCAGTTTAAAGCGATCAGTATGGCATTATCTAAAAAAATTGTCATATTGACAGGTGGACCTGGAACTGGTAAAACAACCATTGTAAAAGGGTTTTTACGCTCTTATAAGAAACTATTTGGGAAGAGTAATATTGCGTTGGTTGCCCCAACAGGAAGAGCCGCAAAAAGGTTAAATGAAACTACTAATCATCCTGCCCAAACAATACATAGGTTACTAGGATATCAATTATCGGGCGAATTTGCCTTTAGTGAACATAATCCCTTAGATTGTGATGTAATTGTCATTGATGAAGCATCAATGGTTGATGTTGTTTTAATGAGTCATTTACTAAAAGCTTTAAGAAATCATGTTAAATTAATCATCGTTGGCGATGTAGATCAGCTTCCATCAGTAGGACCAGGAAATGTCCTTAGGGATTTAATTACTAGTGGTGTAGTACCAACAATTAAGCTTGATATAGTTCATCGTCAAGGTGATGGCTCATCCATTGTTAGTTTAGCACATGATATTAATAATCAAATTATTTCAACCGATTTATTGATTAAGCAAAAGGATCGAAATTTCATCATTAGTAGTAATGAGATGATTCTTAAGCATTTGAAATTCATTCTCCAAAATGCGTTAGGGAAAGAATACTCCCTTGAAGAAGTACAAGTCTTAGCCCCAATGTATAAAGGTAATATAGGTATAGATAGTGTCAATAGTTATTTACAAGAATGGTTAAATCCTAAAACTGAAGGAATCCGCGAGTACAAGTATTTAAGCAAAACCTTTAGAACTGGTGATAAAGTAATTCAGTTAGTAAATCGACCTGATTTAAACATAATGAATGGTGATATTGGTTATATTAGATACATCTACGATGATGATGAAATGGAAGATGAGGTAAGGTTAAAGGTGGATTTTGATGGTAATATTGTTGATCTGACTGACACTGACCTGAATGACCTCGCTTTAGCCTATTGTATTTCCATTCATAAAGCACAAGGTAGTGAATTTGATATTGTGATTGTATTACTATCAAAGAGTTACTATATAATGTTAAGAAAGAAACTCCTATATACTGCAGTAACACGTGCGAAAAAATATCTTATACTTCTTGGTGACCCAGACGCATATAAGATTGCAGTCCAAAATAATCAGGAAATCTTACGCCAAACAACTCTCACAGAGCGCTTAACTAAGCGAATTAACCGTCGGATTATTACAATTGATGATTATGAGTTTATTTATAATCCTATTAAAAAGTTATCACCATACGATTTTTTAGAGTAAGTAATTGGTAGAAAAAAGAATTTATATTTTACGATAATTGGTGAAAAATAAGACTGAGGTGATAACTTGAAGTCGCTAACTTATCTTGTTTTAGGTGTAATAGGAACACTTGCTGTACAAAAGATCCTTGAACATCAAGAAGAACTTACTAAAGAAATGAAAAGAATGATGAAACATAATACAAAAACTTTCCGCAAAATACGGGAAATCTTTTAACTACACCAGGTGACTGGTGTAGTTTTTATATTAAATGGTTAAGATGCATATAATAGATATATAGTGTTAGGTGATCTTATGATTAGTAAACGAGAACTCAAGTTTATCTACATCTTAGCCATTTTATTTGGAATTTTTACGGTTGTCATTTTAGGTAATCTAGCCTTACCAATTATGTTCCGTTTGTTTATGAAGATTATTCAACTCTTTTATCCTTTCATCTTTGGGTTTTTTATTGCCTTTCTATTACATACAGTTGTAGATAAGATTGAGGAACAAGGAATTAACCGGGTTCTTGCGGTTTTGCTAGTTTTTATCACCTTTATTATTCTCTTAGTATACTTGATTTCAAGTTTAATACCGATAGTATATGAGCAAATCAATGAGTTGGAAACCCAAATTCCCGAATTATATAAATCACTCCAAAACTTTTTTGATCTCCTCTGGCAAAAGCTTCATTTTATTCCCGAAAAGTATCGTTTCAATCTTAAAGATTTAGAGTCTTGGTTAAACTCTTATATTGTGAAGTTCCACTTTCGCATTGATCATCTTGATCGCTTATTAGATTCTTTCAATGTGATTGTATTGACCCCAATAATTGCCTATTATTTTTTATATGACTATAATAATATTAAACAAGCGATAAAAAGATATTTGTTAAAAAAGAATAAAAAGATTCTTTTGAATTTCCTCAAAGACGCTGATGAAGGAGTAGGAAATTATTTTCGTGGGTTAATCCTTGTGATGAATCTAATGGCCATTACTAGCGCCCTTGGTTTTTATTTAGTTGGTTTAAAATATCCGCTGTTATTTGGATTTATTGTTGGTTATACTAATGCGATTCCGATTATTGGTAACTATATCGGCGGAATTCCTGCCTTTTTGTTCGCTTTAACCAAATCATGGCGTTTAGCTTTGATGTCAGTATTAGTGGTAGTCATAGTTCAACTAATAGAATCAAATATAGTTACTCCTTATATTCAAAGTAAATCGATTTCTTGTCATCCTTTATGGATTATCCTTGCTTTTATTGTTTTTGGACATTACTTTGGCTTTTTAGGTATGATTTTTGCGATACCACTACTTGCGATAATCATGTTAGTAATTAAATATGTTCGTATCTATTTAAGATTAAGAAAATTAAATAATAAAGGTAATCTTTTACATAATAATAGTTGAAAAGGTGGATAATATTAGATATAATACAATAGATGTGAAGTTCATATTGAACTGTGAGAGAGAAGAGTAAATTATCCGATGTTTCACAGAGAGAAGTCCCCTAGGCTGAGAGGGAATTCATTCTAGGATAGTTGAAGCCACTCTCGAGTGTTGTAGCCCAACCGGTAGTTCCGTTATAACTTACGAGGTGCTAGAATATTTTCTAGAACTAGGGTGGTACCGCGTTTTGAGAACGTCCCTTACTTATTAAGTAAGGGTTTTTTTATTATGCTGAAAGAAGATAAGGAGGTAGTATTTATGAAAAAACTCACTGGTTCACAAATTCGTCGAATGTTTCTCGATTACTTTAAGTCAAAGAATCACCAAGAGTATCCAAGCCAATCCTTAATTCCTGTTGATGACCCAACTCTCTTATGGATTAACTCAGGTGTTGCCACATTAAAGAAATATTTCGATGGTCGGTTAATCCCCGAGAATCGCCGAATTACTAGTAGTCAAAAATCAATACGGACTAATGACATTGAAAATGTAGGTAAAACAGCTCGTCATCATACCTTTTTTGAAATGTTAGGTAACTTCTCTGTTGGTGATTATTTTAAGAAAGAAGCGATTCAATTCGCGTGGGAACTTTTAACCAGTAAAGAATGGTTTGGTTTCGATAAAGAGAAATTATATGCGACCATCTATCAAGATGATGATGAAGCATTTAATTTGTGGGTTGAAGTTGGGATGGATCCCACACATATTGTAAGATTGGAAGATAATTTCTGGGAAATAGGTGAAGGTCCAAGCGGGCCTAACACAGAAATCTTCTATGATCGGGGGCCGGAATTTAACTACGATACTCCAGAAGAAGAACTGTATCCCGGTGGCGAAAATGAACGTTATCTAGAAATATGGAATCTAGTTTTCTCACAATTTAATGCTAAAGAAGGATTAAAACGTTCGGAATATCCAGAACTACCTAGTAAAAACATTGATACAGGTATGGGTTTAGAACGGATGGCTTCCGTTATCCAAGGTGTAGAAACTAACTATGATACGGATCTATTCTTGCCCATTATTAATGAAGTAGAACGGATATCTGGTAAGAAATATCGTGAAAATGAGGAATTAGATGTCAGTTTCCGCGTCATCGCTGACCATATTCGGGCATGTATTTTTGCGATTAATGATGGAGCTTTACCTTCTAATGAAGGTAGAGGTTATGTTATTAGGCGGTTAATTCGTCGGGCTGTTAAATATGCCTTAAAACTAGATATTAAGGAACCTTTCATGAAATATTTAGTACCTGTGGTCGCTAAGATCATGGAAGACTATTATCCAGAAATAACTACAAATACAAGTTATATTCAAACTATTCTTGAAAAAGAAGAAGCACGCTTCCATGAAACCCTTGATGAAGGATTAACGATTTTAAGTAACGTAATGAACAGTAGTCAAGAAAAAGTCATCGATGGTAAAACTGCCTTTAAGCTCTATGATACCTTTGGCTTCCCAATCGAACTAACAATTGAATACGCGGAAGAAAAGGGCTTTACTGTTGATGTAGAAGGCTTTAAGGAGTTACTTGAAGCACAAAGAAAAAGGGCAAGAGAAGCTAGGGAAGAAGTTCAATCCATGCAGTCACAAAATAAAACTTTAATGGATATTACGCTGCCAAGTGAATTCGTTGGTTATGAAGTGTTAGAAACAGAGTCCAAACTACTTGCGATTGTCCAAGGTGATAAACTCTTAAATGAAGCAACTAAAGGTATGCATGTCCAACTAATATTTGATAAGACTCCATTCTATGCGACCAGTGGTGGTCAAGTAGCAGATAAGGGGGTTATCACTAATGAGAAAGCTTGTCTAGAGGTTGAAGATGTATCCACTGCACCTAATAAGCAAAACTTACATCATTGTTTTGTTAAAGAAGGTAAGATTAGTGTAGGTGATACATTCACACTCAAAGTTGATAAATTAGCACGCATTCTAACTGAACGTAATCATACAGCTACCCACCTTTTACATAAAGCATTAAAGACCGTCTTAGGTAACCATGTTTCGCAAGCTGGTTCAGAAGTCTCAAGTGACCGGTTAAGATTTGATATTACCCACTTTGCGCCAGTAACCAAGGATGAATTACAAGAAATTGAAAGAATCGTTAATGAAAAGATTGCGAGTGGCTTGAAAGTCACGTATAAATATATGAGTCTTGATGAAGCAAAAAAATACGGTGCTGTTGCTTTGTTTACGGAAAAATATGGTAATGTCGTCCGCGTTGTAAGTTGTGAAGACTTTTCTAAAGAGTTATGTGGTGGTTGCCATGTTAAGAATACTGCAGAAATTGGTTTATTTAAGATTGTATCTGAAAGCGGCATAGGTGCTGGTATTAGACGGATTGAAGCAGTGACAAGTCTTAAAGCAATTGACTACTTAAACGAATATGTAGATAAGGTAGATACCATAGCGCAACTATTAAAGGGTACGGCTAGCGAAGTAGTTCAAAAAGTTCAAACATTAGTAACTGAACATAAGCAATTAGAAAAAGAATTAGAAAGTTTACATAATAAACTAGCTAATATCGAGGCAAATGAACTCTTGAACAAGACGCAAGTTGTTAATGGTTATAATGTATTAAGTGCAGTTGTTAAGAATATTGAGATTAATGCTCTCCGCAATATGGTTGATAATTTTAAAGATAAACTCAAGAGTGCTATTGTTGTTTTAGCAGATATTACTGATGATAAAGTAATTTTCATGGCTGGTGTTACCCCTGATTATGTTGCAAAAGGTGTTCATGCTGGTAATCTCGTAAAAGAGTTAGCGCAAATTTGTGGTGGTGGCGGTGGTGGTCGCCCTGATTTCGCTCAAGCTGGTGCAAAAAACATTCAAAACACGGATAAAGCATTAAATTATGTGACAGAATATTTAAAAAACAAGTAAAAAACTAGTTAAAACCAGTAATTTAATGGTATAATAAACCTAGCCTCGTGGTATTATTATAAAAGGATGTTAGTGATGAAAATCTTAGGACTAGATTTAGGGACCAAGACTTTGGGAATAGCAATTAGCGATGCCTTGGGCTTAACAGCTCAAGGGATAGAGAATTTTACCTTTCCCGAAAATCAGTTTAAACATGCACTAAATCGGGTAAAAGATTTAGTAGAACAACATAAGGTAGAACGTATCGTTCTCGGTTATCCTAAAAACATGAATGGTACAGTGGGAGAACGGGGGAAGGCTAGTGAAACCTTTGCCCAAATGCTTGAGAATACCCTGAAGATTAAGGTAGTCTTATGGGATGAGCGCTTATCCACATTAGAAGCAGAAAAAGTCTTAATCAATGCGGATTTATCACGCCAAAAAAGAAAAAAAATCATTGATAAAATGGCAGCTGTAGTAATACTGCAAAGCTATTTAAATAGTCTATAAATTAAAATGAGGTGAAAATAATGGAAGAAAACTTTTTAACTGTAGTTGATGAGAACGGTAATGAAGTTCTCTGTGAAATCCTCTTCACATTTGATTCAGATGAGTTCAACAAATCCTATGTATTTTACGTACCATTAGAAACAAAAGATGAAGATGATGAAGTTGAAGTACAATGCTCTGCTTATATCGCATCTGAAGATGGTACAGTTGGTGAATTATTACCAATTGAAAGTGACGAAGAATGGGATATGATTGAAGAAGTCTTCAATACTTACATTGCGAATATGGAAGACGAAGATTTTGATGATGAAGAATACGATGAAGATGATGATGATGAATGTTGCTGCGGTCATCACCACCATCATGGCGAAGATGACGACGAATGTTGTTGTCATGATGAAGACGAAGAGTAGTATTAAAAGGACAGTTATCTGTCCTTTTTTCTTATCCATAAATTGTCATTTTTACTTTGCATAAAGGTTAACTTTATCGTTGAAACTATTGGTGGTGATTGTCATGAAGAGAAAACTTATTATAACATTCTGTCTATTTGCATCTTTCCTTTTAAATGTTGCTCCTTTAGTTACTGTTGCCCAAGTCAATGTTAGTGCTCAAGCAGCAAGTCTCATGAATGCTGATACGGGAGAAATGCTCTTTACGAAGAATGCTGATCAAGTATTGCCTATTGCTTCACTTACTAAAATTATGACTGCGATTGTGGCAATTGAAAGTGACGATTTAAACGCTCAGGTACCAATTAGTACGGAAGCAGCAAATCAACCACCTTCATCTTTACCATTACAAGCAGGGGATAGTCTCACATTAGAAGATTTATTATATGGGTTACTATTAGAGTCTGGTAATGATGCCGCTTGGGCAATTGCAGAATATATTGGTGGCAACGTTGATAATTTCGTTAAATTAATGAATCAAAAAGCCGAGAGTTTGGGATTAGTAAATACAAAATTTTCAAATCCTTCTGGTTTAAGTGAACCTAGTCCCAATTACTCGACAGCACGTGAATTAGCACAACTTATGCGCTATGCGATGCAAAATGATACATTTAGACGGATTGCCAGTGCTAAGACTTATGAAACGACAAGTAAATTAGGAATACCTTATCGTTTTGATCATAAAAATCGCTTAGTGCAGCAAGTAGATTATGTTAAGGCTGGAAAAACAGGGTTTACGCGAGCTAGCGGAAGGACTCTCATTAGTTATGCTGAGGCAAATAATATCCCCTTAATCGCTGTAACACTTAATGCGCCTGATGATTGGCGCGATCAACTAAATATGTTCAAGTATGGTTATAGTCGATATGGAATCGATGTTCCGACTCCCGAAATCAGATCTAGTGATAGTGAAAAGTAATACGAAGGATTTCTTCGCGAAATCCTTTTTAGTTTACTTTTTTTCTATTATCGGCTAAAATAATTATGTTAAGTGAAAGGATGGTTGTATGAAAGTCATATCAACAGTCGTAAACCCTATTCCTGATAAAGAAGGCTATCATTTAATGAAGTGTAATAGTTGCGAAAAATTCTTTTTAATAAATCCTAAAGATTTAGATGTTGATGAAGATTTTTTTTGTCCCTATTGTAGCGAGAAAGGAAATCTAATGACCTTTACTGAACCACTATGCAAGGAAAAGTTAGATATCCCGATTGAAGAAGCAGAAAAAGTAGCATTTCGGAAAAATACTGATTTTGCGAAAATTGAAGAATTCTTCAATAATTTAGAAGCTGATGATGTCGATTTCGATATCGTTGAATACACTATCGATGAATTCCTAGATGAGGGTGACCTCATGGAGTTTGAATTCATTTGTTGCGAACGATATATAAAGATACCTTTTGAGGATTATAAGGACATTCGTTTCTGTCCTATTTGTAAGGGTGAAATCTTAGTAAATAATCAATAAAATCAGGTGTTATTATGAATCGGACAGTATATATTGAATTCTTAAATAAAAAACCTAAAGATGAAAGAATTATTGCGCTCGAAAATTATGCAAAGGAACATAATGTAGCGATTATCGAGGAAGAAGGATTAGACTTTTTGAAGATGTTAATTCAAACAAAACAAGCAAAAAAAATTCTCGAAATCGGTACAGCAATAGCCTATTCGTCTATCAATTTAGCTCTATTAAGTTCTGATATTTATATTGATACCATAGAACGTGACCCATTAATGATTGTTGAAGCGAAAAAGAACATCGCTTTCTTTAATTTAGAAGACCGCATTCGTCTTT
The DNA here is from genome assembly GCA_012516175.1 of Bacilli bacterium. GTDB lineage: Bacteria > Bacillota_I > Bacilli_A > Haloplasmatales > Haloplasmataceae > JAAZCR01. Next base: position 8,262 of record JAAYWZ010000148.1, on the reverse strand, counting down.
TTGAGCAAGATGCTTTAGAACTCGATGTTAAAAGACTATCTGATGATTATGATGTGTTATTTATTGATGCTGCAAAAGGTCAATATCGTAACTTTTTTGAAAAATATGCTCCTTTAGTAAAATCAGGTGGATTAATTATTACTGATAACTTAGTTTTTCATGACTTATTGTTTAAAGATTACATCAAGAATCGTCGGACAAGAAGTCTAATCCAAAGGATTAAAGCCTTCAATGAATGGTTAAAAGGCATTGATGGTTATGAAACTTATTTCTTTAACATCGGTGATGGTATTGCGGTTAGTATCAAAGGTGATGAAAATGTTAGAAATAGTAGTAAGTCCCACAAGTAAAGCTTTCGTTGATAAATGTCTAGATTGTGATGCTTATATCCTTGGTGATAAGCATTTTTCTTTACGTTTAGCACATCATTTTACCCTTCAAGAAATCGAAGCGATAATACCTATCATCAAAAAGCGTAAACAAAAAGTTTATATTGCGTTAAATCGTATCATTCATGAAAAACATTTACCGGAAGTGGACGGTTATTTAGCCAATTTAGCAAAATTAGATATTGATGGTATTATCTTTGGTGATTTAGGCGTCTTAAGATTAGCACAAAAATATCATTTAATTAATAAATTAATATATAATCCTGAAACAATAATTACGAACTATGAAACAGTACATTTCCTTTCTCAGTTTGGGATTAAAAGAGTATGTTTAGCAAAAGAAATAACCTTAGATGATATTAAATTAATCGGAAGTAAAGCATCTTGTGAAGTAGAAGTTTTAGGTCATGGTGCGATGAACATGTTCCATTCTTATCGGGATTTATTGACCAATTATTATCGATATTTGAAACAGGCTAATCCTGAAGAAATACGTAATCAAGAATTATATATGATTGAAGAACAGCGCACTGATAAATACCCCATTATTGAGGATGAACACGGGACGCATGTATTTTCGGCTTATGATTTATGTACGATAAACTTTCTCGATGAGTTTATCACAAGCAACATAACTGCCATTCGTATAGATGGCTTATTCAAAGATGATACTACTTTGTTAGAAATCGTAAAAGAATATCGCCAAGCTATCAATGATTACTATAAAGAACCATCATTATACAATTCTAAAAAAGATAATTATTTAACGATGCTGTCAAGTATTCCCAATATCCGGCAGTTTAATAATGGCTTCTTGTTTAAGAAAACCATTTATAAAGGAGATGAAAACAGTGGCTCCAAATAAATTTACAAAACCAGAACTCTTAGCTCCTGCCGGTGATTTAGAGAAACTTAAAGTTGCGATCATTTATGGTGCTGATGCTGTTTTCATTGGTGGTAAAGAATTCAGTTTACGAGCACGTGCAAGTAACTTTACCATCGATGACATTAAAACTGGGGTAGAGTTCGCCCATAAACATAATGCGAAAGTTTACGTAACAACTAATATCATAGCTCATAATGAAAACATCGAAGGTTTAAAGGATTATTTAACAGCACTTGATGAAGCAGGTGTTGATGCCATCATCTGTGCTGATCCATATATAATTTCAACAGCCAAAAGTTTAAACTTAAGAATGGAAATTCACATCAGTACTCAACAATCCATTACAAATTCGGAAGCAGTCAATTTCTGGTATGACTTTGGTGCAAGTCGTGTCGTTTTAGCTCGTGAGTTATCTATCGCTGAAATCGCGCAAATTCGACAAAAAACCAAGGCAGAATTAGAAGTATTCATCCATGGTGGAATGTGCGTTTCTTATTCAGGTCGTTGTACTTTAAGCAATAATATGACCGACCGCGACGCTAATCGGGGTGGCTGTGCCCATTCTTGTCGCTGGAATTATCGGTTATATAACAAGAATAATGAGTTACTATCGAAAGAAAACAGCTTCTACAACCTAGGTTCAAAGGATTTAATGGCAGTAAAATATATTCCTGACTTGATTCGTGCTGGTGTGGACAGTTTAAAGATTGAAGGTCGTATGAAGACAGTGCATTATATTGCGACTGTTGTAGGTGTGTATCGTAAACTCATCGACGATTTTATAGAAGATCCTGATAATTTCCAAATGAGTGATTTTTATGTCGAGGAAATCGCGAAGGCAGAAAGTCGCTTAACCTCAGTTGGAGCGCTTTCTGGAAAACCAACTTATCAGGAGCAATTATATAATGTACGAAGTGAGACCCCAACTCAAGAATTCTTAGGTCTTGTCTTAGATTATGATGCTAAAACGCAATTGGCAACGATCGAACAACGCAATCATTTTAAACCAGGAGTTGAAGTAGAAGTATATGGACCACACATGCGTAAAGAATATGCTGTAATTGATGCTATCTATGATGAGTCCTTTAACCTTCTTGATGCGGCTAGACACCCGAGACAAATCCTTAAAATAAAACTACCTTTTAAAGTAGAACCCTATGATTTAATTAGAAAAGTAAGATAATGGACTTACCCAAGGGAAGTCCGTTTTTCTATATTAATTTAAACTTTGGCGAGTTTCAGTTTTAGCTAAAGTATTACATTAATCATTTAGTTAAAACTATGAAGTAGACATTGTAGTAGAATTAGTGAGAGAATACGCTATCAATTATTAATTAGTTGTAAATTTATTTTGAATAATTTCCCTAAATCGTATATAATATTATCTATGGAAAAACGAGGAGAGTCTTATATGCAGCCAGTTATTATTGGGATCGCTGGTGGTACAGCTTCTGGTAAAACTACAGTAACCAGAAAAATTGCGGAAAATTTTCAAAATGACTGTGTCACCGTTATCCGTCATGATGATTATTATAAAGATCAGAGCGAACTATCATTTGAAGAACGTTTGAAAACTAATTATGATCATCCATTGTCCCTTGATAATGAATTACTATATAAACATTTAAATACTTTACTAAGTGGTAGACCAGTCGAAAAACCGATTTATGACTTTACCGAACATACACGTTCTAAAGAAACAGAAACAATTTATCCCACAAAAATAATCATTCTCGAAGGTATCCTCGTGTTTGCGGATGAAAACTTACGTAATCTAATGGATATTAAGATTTATGTCGATACTGATGATGATATCAGATTTATCCGTCGTTTGTTAAGAGATACAAAAGAACGAGGACGGAGTGTAGAAATGGTAGTAAGTCAATACTTAAATTATGTAAAACCAATGCATAATCAATTTGTGGAACCCTCTAAGCGTTATGCGGACTTAATCATTCCAGAGGGTGGTAATAATGAAGTTGCTATTGATATCATCATTTCAAAAATCAAGCAAGTTATAAATCGTAAATAGTAAATTCCTTGCATTTTTTGAAATATAATTTAGAATTTATCAATTGGAGGTCCTAAAAATGAGCAAATCAAAATATGATATTACAAAAGAAGGTTTAGAGAAGTTTAAAGAAGAATTAGAGTATTTAAAATCTGTAAAGCGGAAAGAAAACATCAGAGCTTTACAAGAAGCCCGAGCACAAGGAGATTTATCAGAAAATGCTGAATATGATGCTGCACGTGATGAACAAGCACAAATTGAAGCACGGATTACGGAACTCGAAAATATCATTAAAAACAGTCGTATAATTGAAACAGATAACTCCGATGCTGTAAGTATTGGCAAGACCGTTGAGTTTATCGTATTACCAGATGGAGAAATACAAAGATATACCATTGTTGGTAGTGAAGAAGCTAATCCCTTTGAGGATAAAATTTCCATCTCATCCCCTGTTGCTCAAGCATTAAAAGGAAAACATAAGGATGATGTCGTCGATATCATCTTACCAGCTGGTTCATATAAAGTAAAAATTCTTGATGTTAAGACCGAATAAAAATGTCACAAGAGGATTCCCTCTGTGACTATTTTAATTAGGAGGATATTATTATGATTGCGATTATAGGTGCAATGGAGGAAGAGGTAAACACATTAAAAAAGCGGATTAATAATCTTCAAGAGTTAACCCGCTTTTCCTTTAAATTCTACACTGGTGAAATCCGAGGCAAAAGTATTGTCCTGATGAAGTCCGGGATAGGTAAGGTAAATGCGGCAGTAGGAACAACACTGTTATTTGAAATGTTTCCTGTCGATTATGTCATTAATATTGGTACTGCTGGTGGTATGATTTCATCAGGAGAAGTACTAGATATTGTTATATCCGATAAAGTTTGTTATCATGATGTTGATGTCACTGGATTTAATTATGCATATGGACAAATTCCTGGTTATCCGTTATATTTTATATCAGATAAGAAATTATTAGATCTCGCAGAAGAAATAATTCAAGCGAAAAGTTTACGGTATCATAAAGGTTTAATTGTCTCTGGTGATTCTTTTGTTTATCAAGATAGCCAAAGAAGTGTAGTTAAAGCACATTTTCCTGATTGTGTCGCTTTAGATATGGAAGCAGCAGCAATTAGTCATGTTTGTCATATTTATAATAAACGTTTTATTGTAATTCGCTCATTATCTGATATTGCGGGTAAAGCTAGTCATCTTTCCTTTGATAAATATTTAGAAAAGGCTTCCCAAGTATCCAGTGATATCGTTTACGAACTCGTATCACATTTAGCAGTTTAATCCTCTTTATTTGCTTTCTGCGTCAGTAAACGATAGAGTTTCATCAAAGTCCTTTTTTCAATCCGAGACACATAACTACGAGATATCTTTAAAGATTTCGCTATTTGACGTTGGGTTTCTGGTTTACGATTATATAATCCAAAACGTCTTGGGATGATTTCATATTCTCTAGGTGAGAGCTCTGGAAGTAAACTTAGAACTTTATCAATAGCATCATTAAAGACAACTCGATCTTCAATTGAATGGTCCTCATCTTGTAAGACATCAATAAGAGTGATTTTATTACCTTCTTTATCATAACCAATTGGGTCATTAAGGGAAACTTCAGCCCGTATCTTTTTATTCGTCCTTAGTTGCATCAAAATTTCATTTTCGATACATTTAGCCGCATAAGTAGCGAGTTTCGTCCCTTTATCATCGTTATATGTATCGATAGCTTTAATTAATCCAATTGTACCTATTGATAATAAATCATCTTTATCATCATAAGTGTTCTCATATTTTTTGACGATATGCGCTACTAATCGTAAATTATGTTCAATGAGTTTATTGCGTGCTTCAATATCATTTTGGTCCTTTCTTATCAATAGTTCTCGTTCTTCTTCAGGAGAAAGGACATCTTTAAAGGTCTTTGATTTAATACTCCCTAAAAACGGTAAGACCTTTAATAAGCATGCTAATAACTCAATCAATATATACCCCCTCATAATAAGTTTAAGGTGATAGAATGAGTATCTTTATTCCCCATGAATACCACAAATCCATCCATGATATCGACTTATTAAAATTATATGAAAACGGCAAACGATTAATTCTTACAGATTTAGACAATACGTTAGTATCATATGCCGAACCAATACCAACCGAAGAAATCCGTGCTTTTAAGAAAAAGTGTGATGAAATCGGTTTAACTTTAGTGATTATTTCTAATAATAATGAAAAGCGTGTTAAGCGTTTTGCTGATGAATTAGGAGTGCCTTATCTCGCTAAAGCTTTAAAACCTTTAAAAAGAGGTTACCGTAAGTTAACCCTAGGTTATAGTAATGATGAAGTTGCTATTATTGGTGATCAAGTTCTTACCGATATTGTGGGTGGTAAGCGTATGGGATTCTATACGATCCTTGTTGATGTGATTGATTATAAAACCGAGTCCTGGAAAACACGATTTAATCGGTTTTTTGAACGATTAATCATCAAAAAATACAACATTAAAGGTGACAAACATGGAAGAACTTAAGTGTATTGGTTGTGGTAGTATTCTTCAAACTGAAAACCCTAACCAAGTTGGTTATATCCCGTCCCATAAATTAACTAATGATAATGAAGAGATTCTTTGTCAACGCTGTTTTCGCATTAAGCATTATCATGATTTACCCGATATTGAGTTAAATCATCAAGATTTTGTTAAAATCCTTAACGATATAGCCAAAACTAATGCATTAGTGATTAATGTGGTTGATTTATTTGATTTATCAGGAAGTTTAATTCCCGGTATTCATCGTTATATTGGAAACAATGATTTAATTCTTGTTGGTAATAAACGGGATATCCTGCCAAAAGCGATTAATAATGATAAAATTAAAAATTGGCTCAGAAAGATTATTGGAGATTATGGTTATCAGATAAAGGATGTTGTTTTAATCAGCAGTAAACAAGGCGAGGGTATTGATGAGTTATTTACTGTGATTGAGAAATATCGGAAAAATCGCAATGTATATGTCATTGGTTGTACTAATGTTGGTAAATCAACTCTCATCAATGCGATAATTAAACGATTTACCCCCATAACCAAAGATGTGATAACCGCTAGTTTTTATCCAGGCACAACTCTAGGACTAATTGAGATTCCACTTGATGATAATCATTATATTATTGATACTCCTGGTATTATAAATAGTCATCAATATGCGTTTTATCTTGATAAAAATCATTTAAAACATATTTTGCCTGATCGAGAAATTAATCCGAAGGTTTATCAACTTAATCCGTGTCAAACACTATTTATTGATGGCTTAGCTAGGGTTGATTTCGTTTCAGGAGTTAGGACAAGTTTTGTCTGTCATTTCAGTAATGCGGTGAAAATCCATCGCACTAAACTTGAAAATGCTGATAATATTTTCACAAAACATATCGGTGAACTTCTATCACCACCAAGTCTTGATGAATACAAGAAACTTGGTAAATATGTTAAATATGAGTTTAAGACACCAAAAGGACGTTCAGATATCGTCATATCAGGCTTAGGATTTATCTCTTTAAAAGATGAAAACCTTAAAATTGTTGTGCATGCCCCCAAACATGTTGGGGTGTATATTAGACCATCCCTCTATTAGGAGTACATTATGAAGCGCTTTGGCTTGGTTGGGAAGAAGATTTCTTATTCTTTATCCCCATTAATTCATAATGCCCATTTTGAGTCATTGGGAATAAATGCGTATTACGAACTCATTGACATCGATGATTTATCTAAACATCTTGATGTTTTACGCACCTATGATGGATTTAATATCACAGTACCCTATAAAGAAAGCTTTCTTACCTATTTGGATGAACTGAGTGATGAAGTTAAAGTAATAGAGGCAGTAAACTGTGTGGTAGTTGTAAATGGTAAATTTAAAGGATATAATACAGATATCTATGGTATATATAAAACATTAAGTCAACATAACCTCCAATTAGGTAGAAAAAAAGTTCTGATTATTGGTGCTGGTGGTGCTGGTAAAGCTGTTTATTACGTACTTAAGAATAATACTTCTCATGATATATATGTAACAAACAGAACTAGCGCTAAAGCAACTGAATTAACTAAACAAGTGGTAGATTTTACTGAGTTTTCAAAGTTTAGTGACGAATTTGATATAATTATTAATTGTGTTACTCCTGAAGTTCCTATTAATTTAACTAATATAAAACCAAACACCACTATCATCGATATTAATTATCAAAAACATAATATAAATATACCAACAAGTATAAGAGATCAGGTAAAAATTATCGATGGTTATGCGATGTTGATATACCAAGCAGCTAGAAGTTTTGAACTTTGGTTTAATCTAGCACAAAATGTAGATGCGATGTACCTAGCTTTAGAAAGGAGAAGTAAGAATGCTTACTAGTAAACAAAAATCCTACTTACGTTCACTTGGGCAAAATGTTAAACCTATTATGCAGGTAGGTAAGAATGGTTTAACACCTAATTTCATCGATAGTTTTAACCAAGCACTAGAAGACCATGAATTAGTTAAAGTTTCAGTGCTTAAAAATTGTCTCGATGAAAAAGGGGAAATTGGAAAAGCACTTTGCGAAGAAACAGGGTGTGAATTAGTTCAAGTAATTGGTAATCAAATCCTCTTTTATCGGGAATCGATGAAAGAGAATAAAAATGATAAGATAATACTACCATAATATGGAAATCGAAAAAGCACTAAGTCTGATTGAAGAACGAGACCCTGTTCGTTTTCCCCATATACTCGGGACCTTTAAACAAGCACGCAAACTCGCAAAATACTATAACCTAGATGATAAAAAGTGTAGTCTCGCAGCAATTTTGCATGACTATGCCAAAGGTGAGGATAAGAGTCGCTTGAAAGAAATCATTACTAAATATGGAGATGTTATCATCCTTAAATACGATGAAGAAGTCTGGAATTGTGAAGCAGGTAGTATCCTCTTAAAAC
>JAAYWZ010000147.1 GCA_012516175.1 Bacilli bacterium | reverse complement strand
TGATATATTAATATAGTAAAAAAATACCTTATAAAGTAAATAAGATTAAGTTTTATTGGAGGAATATATATGTCTTTAACAGCAGGGATAGTTGGTTTACCAAATGTTGGAAAATCAACCCTTTTTAATGCGATAACTAATTCGAAAGTTGAAGCTGCGAATTATCCATTTGCGACGATTAGCCCTAATGTAGGAATTGTTGAAGTACCTGATCCACGCTTAGAAGAATTAGCACGTCTTGTTAATCCACAAAAAGTTATCCCAGCCGTTTTTGAGTTTACTGATATTGCGGGTTTAGTTCGTGGTGCTAGTAAAGGTGAAGGATTAGGTAATCAGTTTTTAGGTAATATTCGTGCTGTTGATGCGATTTGTCAGGTTGTAAGATGTTTTGAAGATTCAAATATTACTCACGTTGATAATACTGTAGATGCGAAACGCGATATTGAGACTATTAATCTTGAACTCATATTTGCCGACTTAGAACAAGTGGAAAAACGGTTAGGTAGAATTGAAAAACAAGCCAAGATGAAAGAGAAACAATTTGTGGAGGAGTATCAAGTTCTTGAAAAGATCAAAGCAGGATTCCTTGAAGAAATCCCAGCACGGTTACTTGATTTAACAGATGAAGAAAAAGAAGCGATTAAGCATCTTCAATTACTAACAATGAAACCCATGCTTTATGTTGCGAATATTGGTGAGGATGAAGTAAACTCTTATGAAGATAATCCCCACTATCAAGAAGTAAAAAGAATCGCAGAAAAAGAAAAAACAGAAGTAATTGCGTTATGTGCGAAAATTGAAGCTGAGTTAGTTGAATTAGATAAAGAAAGTAGACAACTCTTCTTAGAAGAATTAGGTATTAAAGAAAGTGGTCTTGATAAACTCGTAAAAGCTAGTTATAAACTCTTAGGTCTACAAACCTTCTTTACTGCTGGACCTAAAGAAGTTCGAGCTTGGACCTTTAGAAAAGGTATGACAGCACCTATGTGTGCTGGGATTATCCATAGTGATTTCCAAAAGGGATTTATTAGGGCCGAAACTATTAGTTATGAAGATTATATCCATTATGGTAGCGAACAAGCAGTAAAAGAAGCAGGGAAAATGCGTCTTGAAGGTAAAGATTATATCGTTCAAGATGGAGATATCATGCACTTTAGGTTTAATGTGTAGAGTAATTCAATAAGTTATTGTTATATAACTAAATATATCTATTAGATTTAAATCTCATAGTATATAATAATACTATGAGATTTTTGATTTGGTACCTAGATAATGTTTTTAATTAAATAACAATTGGTTATATGAGATAGTTTGTTATGTTAGTAAAATCTTGTCTTTTAAACAAGATTTATTCATTTTAATAAATAATCGAACAAATGTATCATAAGATGTGGCGATTTATAGAATAACTAAGAAGATTATGTTATAATCATTCTAGATTTATTACAAAACTTAGTGTGCTATGAGAAAGGAGAACATCTATGAGCGCCAAACCAATAGTAAAATGGGCAGGAGGAAAAAGGCAATTAATTAATAAATTGATAGAATATATGCCGAAGGATTATAAGCATTATTTCGAACCATTCGTGGGTGGTGGCGCATTATTGTTTGAATTATTACCAAAAAAAGCAGTAATCAATGATATTAATGAAGATTTATTATGCATATATCGTAGTATAGCAGATGAAGAAAAATATCATTTTATGTTAAATGAACTAGATAAACATGAGCTCAATCACTCCGAGGAATATTACTATAAGGTCAGAGAGATGGATAGAGATCCTAATTATAATAATCTACCTATATGGCAACGTGCTGCAAGAACTATTTATTTAAATAAAAGTTGTTTTAACGGTTTATACAGAGTTAACAGCAAAGGATATTTTAATGTTCCTTTTGGTAAAAAAGAAAAGGTATATACTTATGATAAAGATAATATGGAAATTATTCATAATTACTTTAAAACAAATGATGTAACAATCCTTAATGGTGATTTTGTTAAAGCAGTTGAGAATGCTAAAGCAGGAGATTTTGTATATTTTGACCCACCATATGATCCAATGGATAATAAAGAATCATTTACATCATATACTAAGGATAATTTTACGCGGGATGATCAAAAAAGACTTGCGAATTTGTTTAGAGAATTATCAAATAAAGGTGTACATGTGATGCTGAGTAATCATAATACCATCCTAATCAAAGAATTATATAAAGATTTTAATATTCATGTTGTACATGCAAAACGCATGATAAACTCTGATTCAAATGGTAGAGGAAATGTTGAAGAGGTAATCGTAACTAATTATTAGGAGTAGATTTTTATGACTTTAGGTTTACCAAAAACTAGTATTTTCTTTAAAGATGGTGATTTTAATCTAATATATGGAGATTCATTTATATTATTAAAAAAACTAAAATCAAAATCAGTAGATATTATATTTGCAGATCCACCTTACTTTCTTAGTGGGAATGGTATAACATGTCATGCTGGACAAATGGTTTCTGTTAAGAAAGCAGAATGGGATGAAGAAATTGACGTAAATGAAAAACTTAAATTCAACCGTAAATGGATTCGGTTATGTAAAAGAGTACTAAAAGATGATGGCACTATTTGGATTTCAGGCACCATGCACAATATATACACTATTGGTGTCGCACTGGAAATGGAAGGATTTAAAATAATAAACAATATAACATGGAGAAAGCTTAATCCCCCACCTAACATTGCTTGCCGAGCTTTTACTCATTCTACCGAATCAATTCTTTGGGCTAAAAAAGATGATAAGAAATCTAAGTATTTATTTAATTATGAGTTAATGAAAGAGATTAATGGTGGTAAGCAAATGAAGGATGTTTGGGAGATATCAATGACTAAACCATCTGAAAAAAAACATGGAAAACATCCGACGCAAAAGCCTCTTGAATTGTTAGAACGAATCATTCTTGCCTCTACTCGTGAAGGGGATGTTGTATTAGACCCTTTTAATGGTAGTGGTACTTCAGGGATAGCCGCAAATAAATTAAGAAGAAAGTATATAGGAATTGATAATGTGATAGAGTACCTTGAAGTTTCAAAAAAAAGATACTTAGATTTGAATAATAAGGGGAGAGATTGATAGTGCGTGACTTTGATAGTTGGTTAGGTACTTTTCGAGAAAGTATTGCAGACTACACCTATTATGTTGATTTTCCTTCTGTTATTAAAAACGTTGAAAAAATTAAAATTGAACTGAATATTCTTAATGTGTTAGTAGGATCTAAGAATATTGAAAATGAATTTGAAATAATTATTACTAAATATCCAGAAACTTTAAAATGCATTCCTATTCTTATCGCAAAAAGAGAAATGGAAGTATATGCTGAAGATGAAGAAGGTTCATACAATTTCCGTTTTGATAATCCTAACTATAGTATTGAAGAATACAAAATGTTCATGAGAAAAACAGGATTATTTGATTTAATTCAAAATCGGATCATTAATAACTTGTATAGTTATTAAAATTAATTAAATTGATAAAGAATATTAAAGAATTTTAATAAAAATAATTGATATTTAAATAAATATATTGATATAATCATCTTAAAAGG
>JAAYWZ010000146.1 GCA_012516175.1 Bacilli bacterium | reverse complement strand
TTCCTGAAGCATTTGCAGAGGGAATAGAGGGTGTGGGGTTACACCCAGTTAGAGTAAATATAGCGTAAGCTATGTTGACTGATAAATCATTTTATTAAAATAAATAACTTTATTTATTGATTTTAATAAAATGGATAACCTAACTCGTAACGATATCGATTATTTAATTTACTGCTTAAAGGAAATCCTTAACTAAGGGATTTCCTTTTCGTATAAATTTATGCATATTTATATTACTGCGATATTTATGAACTTTCTGATATATGATAAAATTAAACTATTAGTACAAGGAGGGGGAGCTACACTTGGCAGAAAATCGAAGTGTCTTAAATGTCACTGGATTAGATAAATATTATGGTTCCTATCAGGCTTTAAAAAACATTAATCTAACCATTGAAGAAGGGGAACTAGTTGCGATACTGGGTGAATCTGGGAGCGGTAAATCTACGTTACTAAATGTTATTAGTGGTTTGGATACTTTTGAACGAGGTGAAATCACCATTAACGGTGTATCAACTCGCAATTTCTCTCATAAAGAATGGGCGATTTATCGCAATCATTATGTAGGATTTATCTTTCAAGAATATAATCTCATCGACCACTTAACAGTTGTGGAAAATGTGGAATTACCACTACTTCTTCAAGGCGAAAAAGCCATTGTGGCACGAGAAAAAGCGTTAGAAAAATGTCGCTTATTAGGATTAAGCAATCATACTCATAAATTACCTAATAAGATATCAGGTGGTCAGCAACAACGCGTCGCGATTGCGCGAGCTTTAGTTACTGAACCTAAAGTGATTCTTGCGGATGAGCCAACTGGAAACCTTGATAGTGAGAATGCGAAAATTATTTTAGATGTCTTAAAAGTATTATCTAAGGATCATATCGTAATCCTCGTTACTCATGATGAAGAATTTGCGACTGAATATGCGACGCGGATTGTAACCTTAGAAGATGGACGGATTATTTCCGACACTGTTAATAAGCAAATGCGGTATGAGATAAGTCAACCACTTAATTTAAAACGACCTAATATGAAACCTAAGGTATTGTGGAAGTTTGCGAAGAATAATCTCCTTAAACGGTTAATGCGAACTTTCTTTACTAGTGTAACGATGTCCTTAGGTTTAATCGCGATTTTCCTTATTGTGTTCTTAATGAATGGGATTCGGACCGAAATCACGAGTTTCTTAAGAAGATACATCCCTAAAGATCAATATATTGTCCAATCGATAATACATTCGGGAGAATTATCAGAAACTGATGTTGATTATATTGTAAACCAAAGCATTGTTTCTGATGCCTATTTTCCTTTTACCTTACAACCAATTAAAACTAAACAAAATTCACAATCTGATAATATTTATGAGCGTGAGCCTTTCGTTCTCCAAACCCTCCCACTAGAACAGCATAATTTCAATTTAGACTATTTATTAGTTGGAGATTATCCTGATGGGGAAAATAAAGTAATTATCACGCGGGGACTTGCAGAAAACCTATTGAAACACACAATTAAAGAAAACGAAATTGATGCTATCATTAAAAATATGCGCAGTAATGATTTTAGTATTAGAATTGAAAGAGTATCAGTTAGTCAAGAAGTAGAGGAAGACTTCTATGTAGTTGGGATAGTTAATCGTAATGACCAAGCAGTTTATATGTTACATACGAAAATGGAAGAACTCTTAACCCATTTGACTCAAGAAGATATTTACGAATTCTACTATGGAGTTAGGGTTGTTGATCGAAGTAGTTTACATGTTTTTCTAAATACTGATGACGATGGCAAGATTGAAAAATTTTCCAACAATTTAGCTGATAATGACCTAATCCTCACCAACTCCTCTCAACAATTCTATAAAACTATTGATAACTTTTTTAATACGGTACTCAAAATCTTAGTTTCTACTGCAGGAGTTTCTTTAGTTATTTCAGGCATATTAGTTGGTTTAATGATTTATATCTCCGTACTAGAAAGAGTGAAAGAAATTGGTATCTTAACAGCGATAGGGGCACGACGCAGTAATATTAGAAGTATGTTTATTTTTGAATCAGGCTTTATAGGATTTTTAAGTGTCTTCATTGCATTAGTCATCTCCATGCTAATCGCCATGCTCATTAACGCTATCTTTAATTCCACAATTGGTAGACTCTTTAAGTTATATCGAATTACCATTTTTGAACAAGCTAAACTACTCCACATCGATGGCTTAACTATTGTCATAGTATTTCTAATTTCCATACTTTATGCGGTTATATGTGGATTAATACCATCATATATGGCTTCTAGACTTCGGGCCATCGAGGCATTAAGAAAGGAGTAACAGGATATGATTAAGTTAGTAGGAATTCACAAGATATATGAAGATGGTAATACGGGTTTCCTAGCCCTAAAAGATATCAATCTTGATTTTAAAGATGACCATTTTGTTTGTATTTTAGGTAAATCAGGTTCTGGTAAAACTACCTTGCTTAATATTATCGGCGGTTTAGATAATCCTTCAAGTGGACATATGGTCATAAATGGTGAGTTAACGACGAAGTTTACCACTACTCAATGGGATTATTTCCGTAATTACAAAATCGGATTTATATTCCAAAACTTTAGTTTAATTGAGCATTTGACTGTTCTTGATAATGTGAAGTTAGCGATAAAACTTCAAGGTATTAAAGAACAGGAAGCTAAAGAACGAGCCCTAGCGATGCTAGAAAAGGTCCATATCCTGGCGCAAGCGCATAAACTACCGAGTCAATTATCGGGTGGAGAAAGACAAAGAGTTGCGATTGCACGAGCTTTAGTTAATAATCCCGAAGTGATATTGGCCGATGAGCCTACTGGTAATCTTGATAAGAAGAATGCGAATGAAGTGTTAAAAATCTTAAAAGAAATCAGTGAAGAAAAACTCGTTATAATGGTTACTCATAATAGGAAAATAGCCCATACTTATGCAGATAGGATAATTGAGTTAAAAGATGGGTCAGTAGTAAGTGATACGAAACCATACTTGAATGAAAAGGTTAAAATCTCGAAACCAAAGCCCAAGTATACTAAATTTCGTTTTGGTGATAAGATTAAACATGCCTTAAATAATATTAGAATGAAAAAATGGCGTTCCTTCCTCATCTCTTTAGGACTAGCCATTGGGGTTTCTAGTTTTATCTTAATTGATGGTATTTCTAATGGTATTAGAACTAATATTAAAAAGTACTTAAATGGTCGAGGTAGTGATGGCGATATAACCCTAATAATTAATAAAGAAGCAGCACCTGAAGAAATTATCAAGATTATTACTGAAGAAGAGGAAGTAATAGGAGTTAGATTAAATCCTGTTAATTATCAAGTTAATAAAGTTAATGAAGTAAATGTAAATTCACTACAGATTAATTTATCATATAAGTTTCTTGATGATGAAAAAGAGAATTTCCGGCTTTTTGGCCGCATCTATGGTGATGGTCACTGGCCAACTAATGATAATGAAATCCTTGTTTCTTATAATTTCGCTACTACAGTTTTTAACATATCAAACATTGAAGAAATCTGGCAAAAATTAAAAGGAGCTACGATAAGTATTATTACTGGGTACTACTATGAGGTACCAATGGAATATGTAGCTGAAGTCTGTGAGTTATATGAGTTCATTGATGAACAAACACCACCTGTAAATTATGATGAGGGTACTCTAGGATCTTTTCAATCACATATAGTCTGGCAAAAACAGCTCTTCGGTAAACTATTACTTGAATCAGATAATCGTATTTATCTTTGTCAAGACTATACTAGTATCACTAAGAATTACACCTACAAACCACTATTGCATGATTTTACCATAGTAGGAATTAATGATGCTAGTTTTATTCAGGTATCTTTTGTGACTGAAGCAGCATATCTAAATATTTATGAATTTCATGAGCACATTAGTTATAATGATAATTATGATATCTATTTAACAGATAAAGGTCGGAGTAATACTTATCTAATTAAAACTAGTTTATCAGAAAAACTTAAAGGTTACGATTTCTTCATCCATGATAATGTATCATCAAATATTTCTATTGACCTTTTTGAAATCTTCTTGGGAATGGCACAATTTATCATTAGTATGATTTTGATTGTTTCCGTAGTTACAGCTGGACTAATGTTACTGATGCTCCTTATGATCTCGGTAATTGAACGGAGTAGGGAAATCGGGATTTTACGAGCGCTAGGAGCTACCAAGAGTGATGTCATGAGTGTCTTTATCACTGAAAGTGGCGTGTTAGGTTTCTTTGCGGGTATCTTAGGTATTGTTCTCTCCCTTGGCTCTGCCCTTATCGCTAATGAGATAATTAGACATAAATACGAGAGAATCTTATTACAAACTTTTTATCGGACTGACATCAATCTAGTTATTATTAAACCACTTTCTTGCTTAATCGCAATAATTATCTCTATTATCTTCACGATGATGTTTGGTTTATTCCCCGCGATTAAGGCTAGTAAGAAAACACCGATAAATGCTTTAAAAAGGTTATAGTAAAAAATCGTGGATTACTCCACGATTTTTAATCTTTTCGCAAGATTTCAATATCATCTTCATCTTGTTGATTTGGTATTCCATTATTTGTTGGGTTAGCATCATCTTCGAATATTGCCCAATTCATGGTTTGGCGTTCTAAGGCATTAACCTGATTAGCTTTCGCAATATCAAAACTGCGATCAACGACATATGTATTCGCAATCATATCATGAAAGCCCCGTTCTTCATCATTACTAAGAATCATAATAAATATCGTTAATTGGGCACCAAAGTTCAAGAAAGAGCCAAATATTCCTAAAAACAGGACGAAAGACGTCTGAAAAGCAAAATATAGCACATAAGGTATAACGCTAGTCAATATTGCTAGAAAGAAACGAACATTTCTTATCAATAACTGTAAAAAACTAGCTTTTTGAAAATCGAAACTAACTACACGAATACTTAATAGTAGTTTTCCGAAGGTACTACCTTTCAGAAAGTAAGGAATTAAAGTGTAATAGAGAAATAGCGTGACAGCAGGAATGATGGAAATGTAGATTAAGAACTCATATATGGAATCAAAGTCAAGATTAATGCCCGATATAAGAGCAATTATATAAAACAGTAAGGTTAGAAACCCTTGGAAAATACTATCGAGAATAACTGCAGCTATTCGTTTACCTTTTACATTGGGATTCATGCTTATCCCCCTCTTCACAATTTATACACATATTATACAAGATATAGGATATTATTAGAAGATATTAATCCATAAAAAATAATCTGTCGAAGGACAGATTATTCTTTAGTGATATAGAGAATACCTATGGTACCTTTGCCACAGTGGCTTGAAATGGTACATCCAGCGACGGTTTCATAGAGATTTTCAATTTCAAGATTCTTGCGTAATTCCGCTTTTAAATACTCTGCTGTTTCAAAATTCAAGGAATGTGTAACCATTACAAATTCAGGATCTAGGTTATCTTTATCCCGATATATCTTGTTTAATAGTAATTCATAAGCTTTCTTTCTTCCTAACGGTTTTTCACCGACTTCCATTGCACCATCTTTCATGTGAATAATGGGTTTAATCTTTAAGAGGGTACCGATGAAATTAGCGATACCTGAACATCTTCCCCCTTTATAGAGGTATTCCATGGTATCAATGACAAAAGCTGTTTGCACCCTTGGGGCAATTTCTCTTGCTTTTTCAGCCACTTCTTCAGCACTTAATCCCATTTTCGCAAATTGACTCGCTTTCATAGCGACAAGACCAACACCACTTGATAAACTCATCGAATCAACGACATGTACTTGTCCTTCTTCAAATCGTTGACTGGCGAGATATGATTGTTGGTAAGAACCTGATAATTTAGCTGAAATTGATACATGGACAACAGAATAACCTTCATCAATAAATTGTTTAAAGAATTCGTAATAGACTTCTGACGGTTGAGTCGCTGTTTTAGGGAGGATTCCCTTTTCTTCCACAAGTTCATATAGTTTTTCTGTAGTTATATTAACTCGATCAAGATAACTTTCTTCTCCGAACATTACATATAAGGGAATAACCTTAATACTATACTTTTCTAAAAGCTCATCTGATAAATCGCAGGTACTATCTGTGGTAATAATAACTTTATTCACTTTTACCCTCCAGTTGTAATAATTTTTCTTGTTAAATCTATTTTACTTAAAAAAACAAACAAAGTAAATAAGATTATCAGATAAAAGGTAAAAGTCGTCTTTCAAAAATCGACTTCTAGTAGTATAATAGTTTACATGAAAATGGGGTGAAAAGATGTCGAGGTTACCGACCTTAATAACATCGCGGTTAATTATTAGACCGTTAAATATTAATGATACTTATGATATGTTTGATTACGCGCATCGTGATAATGTTGGACCCCGTGCTGGTTGGCTGCCCCACCAGTCACAAGCTGAATCTGAAACTGTAATCCGAAACATGATTAATCAAACAATGACTGATACTAATATTGGCATCTTCGCATTAGAGTATAAAGATAACCGCAAAATGATTGGGACAATTGGTATTCATCGTTACGATAAAAAGAATTTATCAGCGGAGATTGGTTATGTCTTACATCCCGATTATTGGGGGATGGGACTAATGGTAGAAGCAGTTACACGGATTATCGCCTGGCTATTCGATGATATGGGTTTATATCGTATTGAATGCGGTCATTTTGATTTCAATCATCAATCAAAGCGCGTTATTGAAAAATGTGGTTTTACTTTCGAGGGTATAAGTCGAAAGAAGATTTTCTTACAAGATGGTAGTCGTTCAGATTTATATCATTATTCGATCTTAAAAGATGAATATGATAATAAGCAATTACCATGGCAAAAAGAAAAGGAGTAGAATATCATGCTAAATCTAACAATTCCCTTAACAGAAAATAGTGAAGCTACTTTAACTACTTATGTATTAGATCCCGTTCTCGAGGAAGAAGGAAAGAGAGCTGCAGTAGTGATTTTCCCCGGTGGTGGTTATGCTAAGGTATCCCATAGAGAAGGGGAACCTATTGCTTGTGCTTTTATGCGTGCTGGTTACCACGCTTTCGTGGTAAAATATCGTGTCCATCCTTATGGTTATCCAGATCCTGTGCTCGATGGCTTAAAAGCACTATCAATTATTATTGAACATGCTGAAGAATGGCGCATCGATTTATCGAGAGTCTTTTTCTATGGTGGTTCTGCAGGTGGACATCTGGCGACAGTAATGGCTTTATACCATACTAATCCAGCGTATTTACCTAATTTTCCTAAACCCTTAATTAAGCCTAAAGGGCTAATTTTAAGTTATCCCGTCATTACTTCAGGAGAATATGCTCATCAAGGTTCCTTTAATAATTTGTTAAGATATCATCCTGAATTAAGAGATCAGTTCTCTTTAGAAAAACATATCCATCCTGCATTTCCTCCAACCTTCGTCTGGCATACCGTATCAGACGTGGTTGTACCTGTGGAAAATACTTTATATCTCATCAATGCGTTAAGAAAAAACAATATTAGTTTCGAAGCCCATTTATATCCTCATGGAGTGCATGGGTTATCGCTGGCCAATGAAATCGTGGCCCGTGATGAAACTTATATCGTCCCCCATGTACAAGGGTGGATTGACTTATGTATTGAATGGATGAAGGAGTTGAAGTAAATGATTCTTGAAAAGAATGCTAAACTTGTAATGATTGGTGATTCTATCACAGATACGGGTAGAACACGTCCAATAGCTGAAGGCAGAGGTACCTTAGGTTCAGGTTACGTCAACTTAGTAAATGCCTTCTTATATGCGTTTTATCCTGAGTTAAATATTAGAGTGGTTAATATGGGTATCTCAGGTAATACTAGCCGTGATTTAAAAGAACGCTGGCAAAGTGATGTCCTCGATTTACATCCTGATTATGTATCCGTGATGATTGGGGTAAATGATGTATGGCGACAATATGATTCACCACAACTTCCCGAACGTCATGTTTATATTGAGGAATATCGCGAAAACTTAGAATATCTCATTAAACAAACTAAAGATAAAGTTAAAGAAATGATTATTATCACACCCTTCTATATTGAATTAAATAAAGATGACCTGATGCGAAAGACTTTATTAGAGTATCAAGCCGTATGTAAGGAATTAGCTGAAAAATATAATCTTATCTTTGTTGATTGTCAAAAAGAATTTGACCGTGTTCTGCAATATCAGCATTCCTGTTTATACGCTTGGGACCGCGTTCATCCCGATACTTCAGGTCACCTCTTAATCACTAAAGCATTTTTGAACGCATTAGGTTTTACCTGGAAGTAAAAAAACTCCTCCACCATGATCTTGCTTCATGGGGAGGAGTTCTTTTTATTCTTCTAATAAACGTTTTTCTCCAGTGATTTCTTGAATTGGTTTAATGTTTTGCGTTACTTCTAAGGTACCTACATAATTATTGTTTTCATCTCTAACCGCGAAGTAACGGATTAAGACAAACATATCTTGCATTTTTATCCAGAAGTCTTCATGATCTTTTTTACCACTCTTAAAGTCTTCAAGGATTTTATTAACGATATGCACGCTCTTAGGAGGATGGCAGTTTTGGACATTTCGACCAATTACAGACTTTGTCCGCGCAAAGATGCGCTCTTTACCATGAGAATAGAAACGAACCACATCGTCCTTATCAATAAAAGTGATATCAACTGGTAAAGTATTTAACATTAATTCGAGGTCTTTTAGATTGATTATACCTGTATCAAACTTAATGACGCCATCAGTAATACTAGGTTCTAATAATAGATCTTCTGTTTCTTCTACATCAATAGCCTTTTTCGGTATCCATATCTCTGGTTTTTCGATAAAGGCATAACCAAACTCGTCGCTTTCTTCTTGTATCTTCAACCATTCATCTTGAGTCAAATACTCTTCAGCCATGGGAAGAAGGATTTCTTCTTCCTTAAACATCATTTCTTGTAGTGCTGCGACCATTTGATTTATCTTTTCAAGTAAGGTATTTAGGTCTAAAGTCAAAACATTTTGCATTAGTTCCTTGATATATTCACGTGCTTCATCATCTTTGCCCCACATGACTTTAGCAGGACCATAGATGCCGTATCTTTCCAAATAGGGGAATAAGAGATTTTCTTTGCGAGTATAATGTTTATCGATTTGCCAAATGTACTCTAAATCCTTCTTAATCTTTTCCCGGTTTTGAGGTGTATCATTTTCTTTAAGTAAATCTAAATGGAACGGAAACTTCACACTTAGGAAATTCTTAAGTACTTGGTTTTCTCTTAACATCGTATTAACTGGGTGTCCCATGGTGCTTCTTATTGGGGTTATACCATGAATTTCGTCAATGGAACCTCTAAAGACAGCTGAATGCACATCACATAATCTTTGAACTTCAGCGACAGGCATACCTTGAGAGATTAATGCTTGTTCAAGTTGGGTAATCTCCTGAACACTAACACTCCCAAATTCTTTTTCAAACTCTTGTTTTACTGATTCAAAACTTTCTCCATCATGGAGTCTTAATATTAGCGCTTTAAGTTTTTCTTGTCTTTGGGCGTTAACTTTTTGATATTCTTCTCTATTGTTTATAAATTCACTCATTTAATCACCTTCTAATTGATAGTCATTATCATTATAATCCTGAAGGCAAATTTAATAATTGATTATAGTCAAATTTATAATATTTATAATTCATTTCGATAATATCTTGGTTTTTTATTGAAAAAGAAGACACCTACACCACTTAGGCCTAAATGACTACCTAAGGCACTGCCAATTTGATCGATAATAAAGTGTTTTTCGCCAATTCTTTCAACAATTAAATCTCTTAAGTCATACGCTAAATCAATATCATCACCATGCATGATGCTGATAATTTGATCAGGGAAATCTTTAATTCTTTCTGCTACTACATTAGCGATGTAATGTAAAGCTTTCTTTAAATGTCTTACCTTATCAAATAAGTGGATTTGTCCATCTTTTACATCTAAGATTGGTTTAACTCTTAAAAGATTACCAAGTATTGCAGCTGCTTTTGTTAAACGACCACCCTGAAAGAGATAAGTCAAATCATCGAGGGTGAAGATGTGTTCAGCATACTGACTTAGTTCAATAAGATTTTCTACAATCTCTTCATAACTAAATCCCTCTTCAATCATATAGGCTCCTTGTAATGCCATTAAGCCTGCTATCCCTGAACCACCCATGCTATCAATGATGGTGATTTTAGCTTCCGGGTTATCTACTATAAGTTGATTCTTTACTAAATTAATGGTTTGATAAGTACCTGATAATTTGCTGGAAATGGTAATAATGATAATCTCATCATTATTCTTTAAGTACTTTTCAATAATGTCAAAAACATCTTGAATATTGGGTTGACTGGTTTTTATTTTACTACCTTTACGGAGTTCTTGATATAAGTCATCTAAAGTAATATCAAGATAATCACGGTAACTAACACCATTGATATTGACAATTAAGGGAATTATCTCAATTTGATATTTTTCTAAATAAGTTTGGGGTAAATCAGTAGTCGAATCAACAATTAATTTAATCATATCAGACCTCGTTCTTAAAAATTTTATTTACAAATTATCAATTATAATATTGATATTTAACATTAATATTATACCATTTATTGTAGATAATAAAAGAAAAACACTTTTAGAGAGAATTTTGGAAAAAATACCATAATATTAATGGTGATTCCGATGCTTGATTTAGATGGTTATTTAGGTAAATCAGGTGAACAAGTAAAAGCGGCTAACTACAAAGCACATGAAAGGTTATTCGCTTTATGTTTTCAGATTAATCGCTTTTGTCAGATTTTTAAATATGAGTTAACTGTGGATGAAAATGATCATTATGGTATTGTTGCTACTTTATTATTCTTTAAATTGCATGATACTTATCAAACAGTAGTGTTACTTTATCTCTATGGTTTAGATAGTCAAGCAAGGATCTTAAACCGATCTATGTTAGAGGGGTTATGGGTGCTTAAGAGTTTATATTACCAACCAGAAGAGACTTTTCAGCTATTAATGGAAGATGAATATTATAAGAAACTCAATCTGCTTCATGATATCAAAAATAATCGCGATTATTTTTACGAATATATCACGAAAAATAAACTGTTAAATATTGATTCAGAAATTAGTAAGTTAGAAGCGAAGATGAAGAGTGTCGGAATAAAGAAAGTAAGAAAGATTAATGTCAAGGAAATGGCTTTAAATACTTATTCTGATGAAGAATATTATTATATTTATAAGTTGTTGTGTCGTGATGTCCATGTAGATACTGGCCAATTAACAGACTATTTCATTACTGATGAAAAAGGTAAGATTACAGGTTTTCGTCCCTATCCAAGTACCAATAATATTGAAGAAATCTTATTAACTACCGCAGAGTTAATATTAAAGGCTGTTATTTTTCTAAGTAAAATCTTAAATATTGATAAAAAGAGCGAGATAAAGTATTATATTAATCAAATCCAAAAATTTTAACGAGGTGTGCTGATGGAAGCAGGCAAAATTTATACATTGACGGTATTAAGGGAAACGGAAATTGGGTATATACTAGGGGATTCAAAATCAATTGATGAAGTATTTATACATCGCAATGATTGTGGTTCGATCATCCCTAAAGTAGGGGAAAAATATCGTGCTTTCCTTTACTATGATCATAAAAAACGGTTATGTGCCACACTATTAATCCCAAAGATTACTGTCTTTGACTGTGGATTTGGGGAAGTGAAGACAGTAACTAATTTTGGTGTATTTGTAGATATTGGCATTAATAAGGATATTTTATTAAGCAGTGATGATTTACCTAAGCAAAAACACCTCTGGCCGCAAGCAGGAGATGTTGTTTTTGGTTATTTAGTCAATGATAATAATGGCTTATTATTTGAACTTGGAACCAGAGATGATTTTGAAGATTTTAAGAAAAGTGCCCCAAAAGAACTTAAAGGGAATAAAATTAAGGGAAGAGTAATGCGGATTGTTGAAGAAGGGGTAAATATTTTTACAAATGAGGGTTATTTAGGTTTTATCCACAAGAGTCAACTAAAGGATTCCTTAAGATTAGGGCAAGAAATAACAGGAAGAGTTATAAATGTTAAGGATGATGGAGAAATCAATTTATCTTTATTACCACAAAAAGAACTAGCGATTAAAGATGACAAGAAGTTAATTTTAGATTACTTAGCGAGTCATGGTGGGAAGATGCCTTTAGGTGATGAATCCACACCAGAAGAAATCACTAGGGTATTAAATATTAGTAAAGCTAGATTCAAACGTGCGCTTGGTGCGTTACTAAAAGAAGATAAAGTTTATCAAGCAATTGGTAAGCGGGAAACACTGTTAAAATAAATAGACCATTTGCCTCCTAAATCTTACTGAAGTTATAGTTAGCTAACTTACCGTAAATAATAAAAGATAAAGGAGGCATTTTTCATGATTGTAAAGCACAAAATTATGCGGGTAAACAATGAAGAAGTATTAATCGTCTATTTGGATAGAAATCTAGAAGAATTTGCGGATGAATTAGGGGAAAATCCTGAGGAACGGGAAAAGAGTTTAAAATCGATGGTTAGTGAGTATGTTGCGAAAAAGAAACTAAATTTTAAGGGTAATCTAGTTAAAATAGTAGTTGGTTCCTTGTTAGTTGCTACCCTAACACTAGGTGCGCAAAAAGCATTAACAGCGGAAGCGAAAGTAACTGACGAAAACATCGTACATGTGGTAAAATCAGGCGAATCATTGTGGTCAATTGCTCAAAAAACAGGTTTATCAATTGAAGATTTGAAAGCTATAAATAATATCACTGGTGATATTGTTCATCCTGGTCAAGAACTTTTACTGACTCCTAGCGCGGAGATTGGTATCTATACTGTGCAACCTGGTGACTCTTTATGGAAAATAGCTGATAAATACTCCATGAGTATTAATGATATCCAGAAATTAAATAATATAGGAGAAACCATTTATCCCGGACAAAAGCTTAAAGTTATTCAAGCAAAAACTAATAAGTATACAGTAAAAAGTGGCGATAGTCTATATAATATTGCGAAAAAATATAATACCACTGTTTCCGCCATCAAGAATCTCAATAAGTTAACAAGTGATGTCATCCATCCTGGTGATGTATTGTTAATACCAACTTCTACAACCTCTACGACACCAACACCCCCTAAAACAGAGGTTGCTTCAAAAACTATTACGATTAAGCGCTCTAATGGCTCGCTACAAACGCTTGATTTAGAAGAGTATGTAGTTGGGGTTGTTAGCGCCGAACTAGGTGCTGGATTCCATGTTGAGGCTTATAAGGCGCAAGCAGTAGCTGCGCGTACATATGCAGCACAAATTATGTCACAAGGAAAAATTCTTACTGATACTGATTCTCATCAAGTTTATCGAGATAAAAATCAGATTAAAACTAGTTGGGGGGAAAGGGACTTTAATAAGTATTATCCCATTATCCAAAAAGCAGTAAATGATACGAAAGGAGAGGTTATTACTTATAATGGCAAGTATATTGAAGCCTTCTTCTTCTCCACCAGTAATGGACGCACTGAAGAACCTCAATATGTTTGGGGTGGAACAGTTCCTTATCTAAAAAGTGTGGATAGTCATTGGGACACTCGTTCACCTTATTACTATAAAGTATCAACCTTCACTTATAGTGAATTTGCGAATCGTTTAGGGATCTCAACAAACAGTTTATTTGCGACCGTAACATCACGCACTGCCAATGGTAGTGTCAATACCATCAATATCGGAGGAAGAACATTCACGGGAACTTATGTCAAGAGTAAATTAGGACTAAGATCAACCGATTTTACGATAAGTTTTAGTAATGGTAAAGTAACTATTGAACAACGCGGCTGGGGGCATAGTGTAGGTTTAAGTCAATATGGTGCTCATTTCATGGCGCAAGAAGGCTATTCTTATACTGATATCATTCATCATTATTATCAAGGGGTAAAAATCGAGAGAATTTAAAAAAGATGGAAGTTCAATTTCCATCTTTTTCACTTTAAAAGGTGGATGATGTTTTTGATAAATTGTTTTAGGGTTATGTATTCTTCTTTTACTTTTTGATAGGTGCTTTTTAAATCAATACTACTTAGTTCCCCAAGCGGATGCACAAAGATATCCGTATATTCAGATTCAGTTATATCTGTATGAGTTAAAATATAATCTTTCTTACATGTTTTTTTATTTACTGATTCTTGGCATGCTAATTTTACATCATCATAATTTATCCCATAAGCACTCGTGATCCGTTCATCATAAATTTCACTTACCTTTAATACATCTTTAGCATCAATCTGAAAGTAGTTGAGCAGAAAAAAGAAAATGATAATGGAAAGTATAGTTTTCATCCTTATCACCCAGTTTTTAGTATAACCATTTTTTAGTTTCACATGATTTGGAAAAAAACATTGACAAACAGAGTATAAATGTATATTATATTAAATAAATATCGGTATGAAGTATGGTGGAAAACATGGTCTCAAGTTCTCTTGAGGTAGCGAAGGCTGCGATTACAGTAGCGATGACCAGTAGTCGCGAAGAAGAATACCAAAAAATTGAAGAATTTAAAAAAACTGATATCAAGGTATGTGCAGTTGATGTCGGTGGGAATTTATTAGAATCAATCCCGAAAATCATTGAACGTGCCATCGTTGCTAGCCGGCGGACTAATGTAGTCCAAGATTCACATGTGACTGAAGGAGCGGTAGCGGGTGCTACCCGGGAAGCAATTATGCAGGTAGCAATGAAAGCAATTGGTTTAAATGTCGGTGGAAAGATTGGTTTAGCACGTAAGGGTGAGCACTTGAGTGTTTGTATCTTTATGAGTATTGGACTCTTGCATTTAAATGAAATCGCAATTGGCTTGGCACATCGATCAATTCCAGAATAATTAAATACTTGGTAGAATGGTAGGATAGTAGCTTTCTTGTGTTTTTGCCTAATCAAAAACTCCTAGAAGCTAGGAGTTTTTTTCGTACCGAGAAATAAAAAAAGATAGATTTACGGAGGTTTAGTAGAATGGTAGTGAAAAAAATTTGGACCATTATTCTTACTGTATGTTCATTAGTTTTCTTATTTGGTTGTCAAAAAGAAGATAAGATTAAAATTGGGATTACCCAAATCACTGCACATGTGGCGCTTGATAGCACCAGAGAAGGATTTATAGCAGCATTAAAAGATGCTGGATTCGGTGAAGACAAAGTCGAATTTATCATCAAAAATGCTTTTGAAGATATTGGGAATGCAAATCTGATTGCGAGTGAGTTTGTAAATAGTAAGGTTGATCTTATCTTTGCAATCTCTACGCCTAGTGCCCAAGCAGCGAAGAATGCGACTTTAGAGACAGATATACCTGTGCTATTTTCAGCAGTAACAGACCCTGTCGTTGCGCAACTCGTAGATTCTCTCGATAATCCTGGTGGTAATGTCACAGGTACAAGTGATATGACACCTATAGATAAACAATTTGCTCTGATTAAGCGATTATTTTCTGATGCAACTAAGGTAGGCTTTATCTATAACCTCGATGAAGATAACTCTTTAGTACAACTTGAAATTGCGCGTGAAGTCGCAACCAGTTTAGGTTTAACAATAGTTGAGAAAGGTGTAACCACCTCTAGTGAACTAGCAGATGCTGTAGATGTCCTAATATCGGAAATAGATGTTCTCTATTTACCAAGTGATAACTTAGTCGCAAGTAGTGTTCCTATCGTGGTGGAAAAGGCTAATGAGGCTGGCATTCCTACTATTGCTAGTGAAAGCGGGCAAGTAGAAAACGGCGCTCTCATAACCGATGGTATTGACTATTATGAATTAGGTTATCAAACAGGCTTAATGGCCGTTCGCATTTTAAATGGCGAAAAACCAACTGATATTCCTGTTGAAACACTCGAAAATACAGAGATTGTAATCAATATGCAAACAGCAAGAACGCTCAATATTACTATCCCGCAAGATATTTTAGATGTCGCCACGAAAATTGAAAAATGATTATTAGTATTCTTGAACAAGGTATTATTTACGGGATACTAGCCCTGGGCGTCTACATCACCTATAAAATCTTGGATTTTCCCGATTTAACGGTTGATGGTAGTATCGTCTTAGGTGCTAGTATTACCGCTTTCCTCATCACAAAGGATATCAATCCTTTCTTAGCTACTATAATCGCAATATTAGGCGGCGTCTTAGCGGGACTATTTACAGGAGCACTTCACGTTCATCTTAAATTAAGCAATCTCTTATCAGGAATCTTAGTAGGTATTAGTTTATATTCCATTAATCTACGGATTATGGGACGGCCTAATTTACCTTTCTTTCAGAAAAAGAATATCTTTAGTTATCTTAACTTAACTAATGATTTTAATAAACTAATAGTCTTAATTATTGTGATTATCATTATTAAAGTTTTATTAGATTTGTTCTTAAAAACGCAAATTGGTACATTATTACGGATTACTGGTGATAATCCCCAATTAGTTACTTCTTTAGGTGTAAATCTTGGGAAGATGAAGATTCTTGGGCTTATGATAGCCAATGGCTTAGTTGCTTTATCAGGTTCACTGCTCGCTCAGTACCAACGATTCTCCGATATCAATGCTGGTATTGGGACGATTGTGATTGGACTTGCAGCAGTCATTATCGGTGAATCTTTGTTTAAGGTTAAGTTCTTAAAAACCACAACCCAAGTAATTCTTGGCTCCATCATTTATAAGGCTATTCAAGCATTAACTCTAAAGTTAGGGTTAATCGCAACAGATTTCAAACTTATTACCGCTTTAATTTTAATAATCATTTTAGGATTACATCATTGGAAATTAGATAAGAAGGTCGAGACTCAATGTTAGTACTCAAAAACATCAATAAATAATTTAATGGCAAAAAAGTTTTAAGGGACCTTAATTTAGCGGTAGATAAGGGTGATTTTATCACAATCATTGGTAGTAATGGAGCAGGGAAAACTACCTTATTAAATATTATTAGTGGTAAATATACGGTTGATTCAGGTGAAATCAACTTAAATGGGCAAGATATCACCAAAATTAAACCACATAAAAGAGCTAAAATCATTCATCGCATCTTTCAAGACCCACTCTTAGGGAGTAGTAAATCTCTCACAATCCTTGAAAATTTAGCGATTGTGGAAGCAAAAACCAAAGGTTTCGGCTTGAATTTTACGGTAAAAAAGAGAAAAATCGACAAATATATTGAATTACTTAAAATGGTTAATTTAGGTTTAGAAAACCAACTATATACTCCTGTGGGACAGCTTTCTGGCGGGCAAAAACAAGCTTTATCACTCATCATGGCGATTTTAGCAAAACCCCAAATCCTACTATTAGATGAGCATACAGCTGCTCTTGATCCAGAAACAGCCCAAGTTATTTTGAAAATTACCGAAGACTTAGTTAAACAGGAAGAATTACCGACTCTGATGGTTACACATAACTTATCTGATGCTTGTCGGTTAGGTAATCGACTGATTATGTTAGATAAGGGTCAGGTTATCATTGATATAAAAGGAGAAGAGAAGGCTAATTTAACACCTGAATATTTATTATCCTTATTTAAGAATCAAAAAGTAAATTTAAGTGATGAAACCTTCTTTAGTTAACACGCTTTAAGCGTGTTTTCTTTTTGCTTTTATAAGTATAGTTTAATTTGGAAAATTTTGGATAGTAAAAAAATGCTAAGGTTTTAACGTTATAGATTACAAAAATCAGCGAAAAATAATAGTGTCATCAATATTGGTAAAATAATAGGAGGATAATATGAGTAAAAATAAACAAGAAAAGAAAAAAGTAACTAATCTTGAAGTAGGTACAATTGGCTCTTCAACTAACAAGCAAAACCAAAGCAACATGCAAAAGAACCAACAACAATACACCAATGAGTTCGCTCAAGGTACAGGTTCATTTGCTAAGCAAGCTTACCAAGCGATGAGTGAAGATGCCAAAGCTCGTACTAATGCGTCTAAGCAACAATACAAGACACAACAAGACATTGAGTTCGCTCAAGGTACAGGACAAATGGGCAAAGAAGCTCGGTTAAACTCACAAGAAGCCGCTAAGCAAATTAAAAAACAAAGCAACCAAAACCAAAATAACCAATAGTTGATGACCCAAATCTGTTAGCGTAAGCTAACAGATTTTTGGTTTTAGGAAATAGATGAAAACGTTCTTTAGACTTATTGTATTGAATTATCAACTTAAATCTAGTAAACTATTATCGCAAGATTTCCAAGAGAGGAAAGATAGAATGAAATATATAGGAACCAGAGCTTATGGGATTAGAACACCAATAATTCGGAAAGGTGATAATCTTATTGAAATTGTCACGGAATCAGTTATTAATGCGAGTAAGAAGGAGGATATCACGCTACATGACGGTGATATCATAGCACTTACAGAAGCAATTGTGGCGATCTCACAAGGTAACTATGCGACAATTGATCACATTGCGAAAGATATAAGAGCGAAATATCCTAGTGGACATGTGGGATTAGTATTCCCTATTCTTAGTAGGAATCGCTTCTCATTACTCCTAAAAGGGATTGCACAAGGTGTGGATAAACTTACAATTCTTTTAAGTTATCCAGCTGATGAAGTTGGAAATCATTTAATCAGTTGGGATGACTTAGATAGAGCTGGTATTAATCCTTATACAGATGTTTTAACAGAACAAGAGTTTCGAACTTTATTTAAGGATCTTCGCCATCATTTCACTAAGGTTGATTACGTTGAGTATTATAAAAGTTTAGGTAATAATATAGAAATTATCTTCGGTAATGATCCAAGGGTCATGCTTAAGTATACCAAAGATGTTTTAGTTGCAGATATTCACAACCGTTCAAGGACTAAACGACTACTTAAAGATGCGGAAGCTCACACTGTTTATGGGTTGGATGAAATCTTAACCACTAGTATTGATGGTAGTGGCTTTAATCCGCAATATGGTTTATTGGGTTCTAATATGGCGACTGATAATATGGTTAAACTGTTTCCGAGAGACTGTGATCTAGTTGTGAAATCCATTCAAGAAACGATGCTTAAGAAAACGGGTAAACACTTTGAAGTAATGGTATATGGTGATGGTGCGTTTAAAGATCCAGTTGGCAGAATCTGGGAATTAGCTGACCCTGTAGTCGCACCTGCTTATACAGAAGGATTACAAGGAACACCGAATGAGTTAAAACTAAAGTATCTAGTTGATAATGAATTAAGCACTTTAAATAGTGAAGAAGTTCAAGCACAGGTCATTAAAGCCATTAAAGAAAAGAGTAATAACTTAGGTCATAAAGCACTTGGAACTACACCAAGACAGATTACTGATTTATTAGGTAGTTTATGTGATCTAATTAGTGGTTCTGGTGATAAAGGCACACCTGTTGTCTTAATTCAAAACTATTTTAG
The DNA here is from genome assembly GCA_012516175.1 of Bacilli bacterium. GTDB lineage: Bacteria > Bacillota_I > Bacilli_A > Haloplasmatales > Haloplasmataceae > JAAZCR01. The sequence goes on along the minus strand of JAAYWZ010000146.1, from coordinate 1,707 downwards.
TAATTATGCAAGTCAATAAGTAAATTGCCTTTTCGTTATTGAAAAGGCTTTCTTGATAAATTATAATATTATTAGCATGGCAGGAATCGAGTTGAAGTAGAAATGAATTTTGAAGAAAAGTTGCTTGAGATTATTAAACATGAACGACGAAGTTTAGGAGTAACAATACTTATTATGGCTATTTTAATACCATTCATTATTTGGTTTTTTAACGTTGAAAAAACCATTAATTTCTATTTCAGCATCTTGGCGATTATTTTGGTATATGGCGTTTTAGGAGTTATTGCATATCTGAAATTTAAAATTATAGCGAGACTTAAGTGGTCACTAAAAAACTACATCGAATATGCGAATGAAGTACAAGTTTTCTTAAAGAGAAGACGTGCCTCACTTAAATCATTACATGGAGAACTGAATTTATATCATTTATATGATGACGCTTTAAAGCTACTAAGTGAAGTATTAATTAGACGGTATGCATAAAGAGGATATTAATGGTATTATAAGGGTTTGAAATTAAGCTAAAAAGCTTATTCAAACCCTTTTTATGTTTATATAAAAGAAACATGTGCATATATTTAGTATATAAATATAAGTGCGTTTCTAGGGGGATATCATGATTAGAATTATTAGTATCGGTAGTAATAACCTTACTAATCGGATCTTAGTGAAAATGGCGCCTGATCTCCGAAATCTAAGCGAAGATATTAACATCATGTATAATCGTTCTGATCATACTTGGATTAAAGAAATTGATCCAAATGATCTTGTCATTCTAATTGAAGGGTGTAAAGAAGGATATTTACCAGGAACAGTTACTATGCATAAAGTTTGTCAATGTGAAAAATATGAATCAGTTAATACCTATGCGATTCATATTGAAGTTGATGAAGTGAATAATCTCCAGGTTGAAATACACAATATTGCGGTAGATGTCTTTCAGATTATCAAGAAAATCATCGAAAACCACGAGTTAAGCAATAATTATGAAAAGACGCATTAATATTTCTTTTATAATAGTGTATAATTATATGTAGTATTTTTAGATTTTTAGGAGGTAACATGTTTACAGTTAATCTTAAAAAGGAATGGGTATTAAACAAATCATTACTTATTAGCTTTTTTATTATCTCATTAGGTTCATTATTACTTACAGTGATTAGTTATGTATTCCTGAAATATGTGAGCCTTCCTGAAGTAACCAGCAATATCATTTGGGCAGTATGGAATGGAATATCGGCCTTAATCACGATGGTTTCTTCATTTTTCCCTTTAATTTTGGTTTTCTTTGTCTTAAGAAATGATTTAGGGAAAAACCATGTACATTATACAATTTTTACCCCGCAATCAATACTGTCTTGGTATTTACCTAAATTTGTATTTTGTCTCATTATTCAAACTGTGTTTTCCCTCATTAATCTTACTATCGCCTTTTTACAGTTAGATTTAATGAATCTTGATATGTTTGAATCATTTACCTATAAAATCTTAACTTTCCTTTCCTCTGCCTTTTCGCTAGGGACTATAAGCATCTTAACATTAAGTTTTGCCCTCTATTATTCCTTCCGTAAAGAGTTGAAGGCTTGGTTTTTGATTATATTATCTATTGGTTGTTACTATTTATTAAACGCAATTCCTACGATTGTTCTTCTTATTAATCAAGGAGAAGCATTTCTTACAAACCCTAGTACCGATTATATTCTAGGT
>JAAYWZ010000145.1 GCA_012516175.1 Bacilli bacterium | reverse complement strand
GTACAAAATGGTACCTTAAGAGTAGGTGATGTCATCGTCGTCGGTAACACTTATGGAAGGGTAAGAGCGATGGCCAACGATCGTAACCAACTAATCGAAGAAGCCCTACCTTCTACTCCAGTTGAGATAATTGGATTAAATGAAGTACCTAAAGCTGGGGATAGTTTTATGGTATTCACTGATGAAAAAGAAGCAAGAAAGATTGCGGAAACACGAGCCCAAAGAAGCCGTGAACAGGAATTTCAATCAGCGAAACCAGTTACCCTTGATGATTTGTTTGCCCAAATTAAAGAAGGCGAATTAAAAGAACTTAACATCATCCTCAAAGCTGATGTTCAAGGTAGTTTAGAAGCTTTAGCCGCAAGTCTCCATAAGATTGATGTCGAAGGTGTTAAATGTAACATCATTAGAAGTGGTGTAGGAGCGATAACGGAAAGTGACGTATCTTTAGCAACTGCATCAGGCGCGATTATCATTGGCTTTAACGTCCGTCCAACCGGTAAAACGAGAGAATTAGCCAAAGAAGAAAAAGTAGAAATCCGGTTATACAATATCATCTATAATGTAATCGAAGATATTGAAAAAGCGATGAAAGGTTTACTTGAACCAGTTTATGAAGAAAAAACCATTGGTCTTGCGGAAGTGCGGGAAACCTTTAAAGTTTCTAGCATCGGAACGATTGCTGGTTGTTATGTTCTTCAAGGTGTTATTCGCCGAAATGGTGGTGCAAGATTAATCCGCGATGGGGTAGTTATTTATGAAGGTAAAATTTCTTCCTTGCGTCGCTTTAAAGACGATGTCCGAGAAGTCAGTCAAGGTTATGAATGTGGTATAACCATTGAAAAATATAATGATATTAAGTTAGGCGACCAAATTGAATGTTTCATTATGGAAGAAATTGAAATCGAATAATAAACAGTGAGAGGATACGCTATGAGTGTAAAATTACAAAAACTTGAGAAGCAAATTGAAAAAGAATTATCGCGCATCTTCTTATATGATGCCAAGGATGATTTTGGTTTTATCACTGTTACAGGTGTAGAACTCACAAATGATTTATCATTTGCGAAAGTTTTCTACACGGTATTAGGTGACCAAGAATTACGGGAACAAGTCGCAAAAAAACTTGAAAAAGCCAAAGGTTTTATCAAGAATACTCTAGGTAACCGTGTTCAAATGCGAAAAATGCCGGAACTTATCTTTAACTATGATGAATCAATCGAATACGGTAATCGGATTGAACAATTGATAAAAGAGTTAAATAAAGAAGAGAAATAACAATAAGGAATTGTATAATTTTACCAATTTAGGCAAAGATTATTAATGATAATTTAGTCTTCAAAGCGAGGGGTTAACATGAAGAAAATTATCATCATCTTTGCCTTTTTATTATTTATATTTATCAGCAAGTATGAAGTACTAGCTGATACTAGTTGTAATGGCAGAATTTTCTTACACTATCACCGTTATCAAGGTGATTATGAACATGTCGAGTTACATGTTACGGGAACTGGTTTTCCAAAAGAAACTTATACCAGTACGCGTTTTGATAGTTTTGGTCAAGTTTACGAGATACCAATCTGTAAAGATGCTGATGATGCAATTAGACTAAGCATCCAAGGTAAGAATAATATTCCCTATAAAGATGGGGTTGATTTAGATTTCGATGGAATTATCGATGATAAGGTGCTCGATGTCCGTAATCTAAAACTAGGTGGTATCAAACATGTTTACTTATTACAGGGATCAAAAGATATTTATGATAACTTCGATAATAATCAGGGTGGAAAACTAGTTATTATCTATTATGATCCAGATGATAATGAAACAACTGATGTAATAGTTCAAGGTCTAGGGAAGTACCAAGTAGTACCCTTAAGTTACAGCTTAGGTTTGGACCAAAGTGATAATTATAAAGCATTTAAAATGGGGATTATTGATATTAGTCCCACTGCCGAGGAACAAGTATCCTTCATTATTAGAAATAAGACAAGCGGAAAAGATGTAAGTTGGATTAAACAGATGAATTATCAGGAATATGATGTTCTGGGTAATATTTATAAGCTAAATGGAGAACGCTTAATCAATATTAGTGAGATTCTTCATGGCGGTTATAAATTTGTTTATCTCATCAATGGCGAAAAAACGATTTTCACTGACTATCAAACATTTTTAGAACATGCTTTTCCGCTAGAGATTAAATCAGCCTTCTTTCCCTCCAAAAGAACAGTATCCATCCGTTTTAATAAACCCATTCCTTATGATGAACTAAAACAGTTGAAGATATTAGATAATGATGGTAATGAAGTAGTAATTGAAAACATCGCTTATAATGCCTTTAAGTTAATGGATAATAAATTTAATCTTCTTTTAAGCGCAGATATTGATGCGAAAAAAGAATATATCATCACTTACGTATATGAAAAAGATGGTGAAATTAAAGAAGTAGAAACAGAAGTAACCTTAGGATTTGCAATTATCGATGAAGAAAAAAAACATGACGAGATAAAATACCCAATCATTATTTCTGGAGCTATTATCATTACTACGTTAGTCACCCTTCTAGTTATTTTAAAGAGAAACAAGTAGGTTTAGCCTATTTGTTTCTCTTTTACTAGAAGGGTTTTAATGTTATACTATATTTGGTGATTTTTGATGAATGAATATATCATGAACAAACTAAGTTTGGTTCCCTTTGAACCAGGTTGTTACTTGATGAAGGATAAAAATGGTAAAGTAATCTATGTTGGTAAAGCGAAGAAACTAAGAAATCGGCTGCGTTCCTACTTCACTGGTAGTCATGATGCGAAAACTACCAGATTAGTGAGCGAAATCGCTGATTTTGAATATATTATCACTAATAGTGAAGTAGAAGCATTTATCTTAGAACTAAATTTAATTAAACAATATGACCCTAAATATAATGTGATGTTAAAAGATGATAAAACCTACCCTTATATTGTATTAACCTATGAAGAACATCCTCGTTTAATTATTACCAGGAATTTAAATGAAGTCGAAGGGGATGTCTTTGGTCCTTATCCTAATGTCGCCAGTGCGAAAGAAACGAAGAATTTATTAGATAAACTATATCCTTTTCGAAAGTGTCACCCTTTGGCTAACAAGTTTTGTCTCTACTATCATATTAAACAGTGTTTAGGACCATGTGAGTTAGCAATAAATCCCAAATTATATGAAGAATATCGCAGTGAGATAATCAGAATCCTTAAAGGTAATACACAAGAAATTATTCAGGAACTAACCGAAAAAATGATGATGTATGCTGATAATCTCCAATTTGAGAAAGCCAAGGAATATAAAGAGTTAATTGAACATCTCCAAAAGACAACAGAACGACAAAGAATGGTCATGAATGATTTTCTTGATCGGGATGTCTTTGGCTATTACTTCAAGAATGGTTACTTAAGTATACAAGTCTTTTATATTAGAGCAGGAAAACTAATTGAAAGAGATGCCTTTATCACCCC
>JAAYWZ010000144.1 GCA_012516175.1 Bacilli bacterium | reverse complement strand
TAAAAATACCTGTCTTAACAGAAATCGCCATATTCGCAAATAGAATTATCCCTATCAATTTCTTGATATCTTGTTGTATCAAGAAATAAAGAAAAAGTAAGGGAAAAATGATAAAGGCTAAGATAGGACTTAGATCCTTACTTAACCAGATTAAAAATGTTAAAATCGCAAGACTAAAATAAAACACATCATTTTTACTAATTACCTTTTTCATAAGGTACCTCATTATATCGTAAGTATCGTAATAAAAATCTAATAACTATAAAGATTAGCGCTGGGAAAACATTAATTGTCATTATAATTAGTAAATCTAATTTCATAAAGTAAAGAATTAGAGACATTACTATTGAAATAAGTAGATATAGATAAGAAAAAACTGGTAATTTAGGAAGTTTATCAAAGCGTGCTTTGATTTGGAGATTGAAAGCTATACACATAAACATGACCGTATTTAAGGTAGATAACTTAAATAATCCATGTTCAAAGAATTGTCCTATTAGGGTAGAAACATAAAAGATATTAAAAATTATTAAATACATTGTCTTATGATTACCCTTATTCAAGATAATTAGTTTTTGATTACTTAAGATTAAACCTATAAAGAAAGTTACCATTAAGATGAAGGGAATAATCCCCATCTCCATTAAAACCGCAAGATATAAATTATGTGGTGAGGTGAGAGTGGAGAATTCACCACTTTCATTAAAGACAAAAGTGCTATTATTATAACCTACACCATATAACCAATTCTCATTTATTACAGTCATCATAACCTTCCAAATTTTATCTCTACCACTTAAAGCATCACTTAAGCGTAATTGTTCCTTGATGAAATTTAAGTGGAAAGTGTAATCCACTAAAACAAATCCTAAAATTAATAAGAAGGAAATAATCAATAAGTTCTTAAACTGCCTATTATAATATGGATAATAAAGAAGAAGTAAAACATAGAAAGAAATAACCATTAAGAGGGCGGTTCTACTACCACTTAATACTAGCCCTCCTAACATGATAGGTATTAAGGCGAGAGTGATTATTTTAATACTTAAGCGCTTACTTATAATCGCTAAAATAAAGAGGAAGACACAGCCTAAATAAGCATACTCTCCTAAAGCATTGGGATTATCTAATAAAGATTGCGAACGATTATTTAAAAGTAGCGGAAGCTGAAATAATGTTTCCATCTTCGCTAACTTACCGTAAATCGCAACTATATTATAAAAAAGGATTATCCCTGTAGTAAGTAATAAACCTATAATAAAAGCTTTTGGATTAATATATCGATATAATAGAAGGATGAGGAATAAACTAGGAAAAACAAGCTTTATGAGTTCTCTACTTCTTAATCCCATATCAACATATGTACCATGAAAACTCATGTTGATTTGGTATGAGTTATATACTAAAACGAAGAATAGTAGAGTAAATAAAATTATTTCTGATAAATATTCTAAAATATTTAGTTTTTTAATATTGATAATTATCCCTACTAAAACAAAATACAGGGCAAGATAATAGAGGGAGAACTGGGTATCTCTGAGAGTTATAGTATTAAGATCCCAAATGATAAAATTAACAACTATAAAGATAATGCCGATTATATCTAGATATCGTTCGGTGATGTTATTTAATTTGGTTGCTAGCTCCTTCATGATGTATTTCTCCTCTAGTTGTGATACAGAGATTCGTATAGTCTCGTTATCACCCTAATATCGTAGTTTCCCATAATTCGTCTTCTAGCTTTTTCACCTAATTCTAGTAAATCTTCTTTAGATAATTGAAGTAATCGATAAATGCCCTGGGCGAGTTTTTCGGGATTTTGTTTAGGAACTATTATGCCACAGTCCCCAACTATCTCCTTACAATCACCAACATCAGTAGTTACTACGCCACACATACATGCCATCGCTTCCCCTAACACATTAGGGAAACCTTCTCCTAAAGAAGATAAAACAAAGATATCGCTTAGTGACATAATCCGATTTACATCATTTCTTATCCCTAATAGTATAACATAATTTTCCAAACCATGTTGCTTAATCAAAGAAATTAATGCTTGATTTTCAGAAGTCATGTTCATACCACATAATAAGAGTTTAAAGTTTATTACGTGGTATTCATTTATTAGAATACTAATCGCTTTAAAAAGGGTTGGATGATCCTTTTGCACATCCCAACGAGCGACATTAGTGATAATTATCTCATCTCGTAATCCTAATTCTTTTCTTAACTCTTGATTACTAATTTCATCATAATTGTATCTGTCTAATTCAAAAC
>JAAYWZ010000143.1 GCA_012516175.1 Bacilli bacterium | reverse complement strand
TTGTAGATATATATTGAATAATCTTTAATAAGGATGTTAAAATGGTAGACATTATCTCACTATTTAATTAGGTAGATAATGTTAGAACAAAACTAGTAATTCATACAGTAAGCAATAGATTATTCAATAAAAAAATGCTAAAATAAATGTAGCTCTATAAGGGATAATACGAGTTATGTTTTATGACATCAAAGCTAATAATATTTCTTTATGGTAAAATGAAGTTAATAACAGAGGTGGGAAAATGAAAAAACTTTTAAGAATGTTTGTTAAATTCGTTATTGCGGTTGTTTTAGTTGTCGCTCTTTTCTTAGGATATTTTACCATCGTCGAATATAAACCTAAAGATATTGAGCAATTAACAATTAACAATAATAGTGAGAGTAAAATCGAATTAGATCAAGACATAACAGTATTAACTTTCAATATTGGATATGCTGGACTGGGAAAAAATGAAGACTTTGTATTAGATGGCGGGACAAAAAGCCGTCCTGATAGTAAAGAAGTTGTTGAAACTTATTTAAATGGTATTAAAAATTTATTAATAGGAAATCCCGCTGACATATATATGTTACAAGAAGTTGATTTGAATTCGAGAAGAAGTTATTATATCAATGAAGCTAAAGAGATTGAAGAATTATTAGGTAATGATTATAACTCAACGTTTGCCTATAACTATAAGGCCAAATTCGTACCATTCCCAGTTTCTTTTACCAACTACTTGGGTAGAGTTGAAAGTGGTCTACTCACATTAACTAAATATCAAGTTAATAGTAGTCATCGTTATCAGTTTCCTGGCGCATTTTCCTGGCCAGTTCGTACTGTTAATTTAAAACGAGCAATGATGGTTAATGTTTTACCAATTAATAATAGTAGTAAAGAATTAATAGTTGTTAATTTACATATGTCAGCTTATGATGATGGCTCCTTACGTGCACAGGAAATGCAAATGTTGAAAGAATTTTTAATTGAACAAAGTGAGAAAGGCAATTATGTTATTGTTGGTGGTGACTTTAATCAGACTTTTCCAGAAGTGAAAGATGTTTATCCTGCTAAACCTGGATATTATATCGCTTATCCGATCGAAGATGATTTCTTGCCAAGTGAATATTCATTTGCAATCGATAAAAATAACCCAACATGTCGTTTATTAAATGAGCCATATGATAAGAATAGCCCAAATACGCAATATTATATCATTGATGGCTTCATCGTTTCGAATAATATTAGAATTAATCGGGTAGAAACGATTAATCATGATTTTGAATATAGTGATTATAATCCAGTCATTTTATCCATTCAATTACTTTCATAAATAATTCCCTGCATAAATATTAATAAGGAATACTTTTATAATTTTCATAGTTTATCTAAATAAATATAATCTTTGTTAGTCTTAATTATCAGTATTACTTCATGTAAGGGATATAACAGTATAATGATGAAACACCTTAGTAATGAGAAAAATTATACTTTAATAAGTGCTAAATTTTGCGTTATGAAGACCTCGAAGATGCACTGGATATATTTATTGAAAATGATAATGGTATAAAGTATCCCAATGGGTTTAATAAAACAGATGCTAATAATTCTGAGATTAGATTGAAAATAATAGGTAATAACTATACCGATATAAAAGATATTTTCATAAATTAAACTATAAATTCTGTAACTATCATTAGTGTAAAATTCTCTACTTAGATATATATGGATACCAAATTCTACTATATAGCTGAGTTAAAGGTTAATTAGCAATCATATCTTACCTTTGAGAATGGTTTAAATAACATAATTGAGTATATGGAGAATAATAAATCATTACTCTAAATTACAGTAGTTAGTAATATTGAATGTAAATAAGTAATTATCTTATTTCTATATCAATAGTTTGATAAGGTTAATGGTGTAGAAAATGATATATATATATTACCAGAAATAAGTGATAAGAATCTGCTTTATAAATATGTACAAGAACATTACAATCATGGTGAACTTAAGATAAATGCAACGCTCAATCTTGTTACTTCTAATTATGATGAATGGGTAGAAAAGATTAGGAGAAATGCCTTGATTGGCGATGAGTCATGGGGAAAATCGTTATTATATCTTTGGAACGATAAGGATAGATTAATAGGCTAAGCATTCGCTATGAACTCCCAAAAGAACTAGCTGAAAAATATGGTAATATTGGTTATGGAGTAAGACCATCAGAAAGAAAAAAGGATAACGTGGCATCCGCAGCAACAAAAAAAAGAATAGGGGAATTCTTTTAAAAGAAACCGTAAATGATGGCAGAGTTAATCAGTTTTATATGATAAAACTTTAATGTTATTATAGATAATATTGATTCATATCAAGTTATATTTAATTTATAACTTCATATCTGATGATTATTATCAAGTGAAATTTAAAAACAATTTTTAAAAGTTATTATTGCTATTTTCTTTAGATGAAACAAGAAGTCGAAATTTTAAATAAGGAGTATATATATGGATGAGAGATTAAGAGGAAAAGGTAATTATTCAGTTACAGAAATCATGGACTATTCATCACAAAAAGACAGTTGGCTACATTTAGAAAGTAAGTTGTCAGAAGATTATCAGATTGAAAAAATTATTATCAATGATTCTAAACTCCATGGTTGGGGGATTAACTATCGTGTTGGAAATAACTCATTATGTTATATCCATCCAGAGAAGAATGCTTTGTTCATCTCCTTTCAAATTAAGGAAGATGCTATTGAAAAAATTAAACCTTACCTAAGTGATTATGCATTAAAGGTATGGGAAAACCGCTATCCTTGCGGTAAAGGTGGATGGATGTCGTATTATTTAACCGAAGATAAGCAAGTTGATGAAGTTAGATTATTACTAAACAATAAAATTAAACCTAAGAAATAATCTACTTGTATATACTCATGTCTATTTAAGAATGATAGTGTAAAATATTATGTGTAAACAGAAAAGAAAGTCATCCTGTGTAAAAGAATTTTTGAAAAACAATGTAACCCGGAATTATTAACTTCCTTGTATAATAATACAAAAAATTAAGAGAAGTTCTATCCAATAAAGTCGATTAGAATAATTTCGTTTTAGAATTAATTATAAACATGATCGAAACTCTCTAATAGGTAGAATTGAAGACATGCAAATACCTAAATATAGGAATGAAGAGTTTGAGCAAAGTAATACCACCATATAATCGTAGGGATAGTTTTTTGAAGACATGATAATAGCGATGTACTCAAGAGGAGTATCAACACGAAAAATAGACAAATTCATTTCACAGTTATATGGATATCATTACTGACAATAAGCAATATCACAAGTGTAGCTAAAGAAGAGATATACAAATGGCATGATAAACCATTTAAAAAGCAATATAGTGTACTTTATATTAATGTTCCAAGCATTAGAGTAAAACGAGATATAGTTGAAAGCAAAGCAGTATATTTCATAATAAGTATAGATGAAAAAGGCGATAGGATAGTATTATACATATATATAGATTATAGGGAAACTTCAGGAATGTGGGAAGATATATCGAATGGACTAATAAATCGAGGAATAAAGGAAATATTATTAGGAGTAATGAATGGCTTACTACGAATAGAGTAAGCTTTTTTTAGAGTATTTCCTAAAGTTGATATTAAACGTTGCAGAGTTCATATTATTAGAAACTTAATATATACGATTCGTAAGAAAGACATACTAGATTTTACTCAAGATTTTAGAACTATATATCAAGCACCAACTCTTGAATTAGCACAAAAAGTGTAAAAGAAGTAATTAGAAATGTAGTCACCTATATTTACATTAT
>JAAYWZ010000009.1 GCA_012516175.1 Bacilli bacterium | reverse complement strand
GTATTACCAGTAGTAGTGCCAACAATCATAGCAATATCTTCATTGGTTATAGTCACATAACCGTTTTCATCTTTCTCGTTTTTTCTTTTTGATAAACGCTGAAGGACACCATATAATATAGCGGAATTATGCCTCACTCTATTTCTTTCACCTGCTCCATTATATCGTGGATTAACAAGCAATTCTACAGGAACTTGAATATAATCACCATAGTAATCTAAAAATTTTTTTATACAAGAACTATCTTTGTTCATGTTCCAACCTCCCATTTGTATTTTTATGTAATTATACCACATAATTTGCAATAATAACATTTATTTTCAGATTATTGTAATTATTATTTATGTGCGATATGATATAGCCAAGGAGGTTGGTAAAATATGAGAAAAATTTTAGTTTTTATTATTTGCATGACATTATTTTTAGGGTTTGGGTGTAGTATAAATGAGAAGGTTGACCCAAGGGAAAGTGAAATACTTAAATTAGTGATAGATGAAAAGTTTGATGAAGCAATATCTAAAAGCAAAGAGTATTATACCGGTGATGAATTACAAGAAATGTTAGATTGGGTTAATAAGCATAAAAGTTTACATTTAGAAACAGAGAAAAAAATAAAAGAAACTTTTGGAAGTAAATCTTCTATTTTAGAAATTCAATCTAATCATACGTATAAAATAAAAGATGGTTATATTTATATTACTGGTAGAGTGAAAAATATTGGTGATACAGATATAGAATATTTTGAAGTAGTTTGTAAGTTTTTAGATAAAGATGGTCAAGTTTTAGATAGTGATTATACTAATGATGGATTGGTATTAAAATCTGGTGAAATGAGAGAGTTTGAGATTATGCATAAATATAAATCAGAATATGATATTTATAGTTTATCTATAGGTGAAGTGAAATAAATTAAAACCTAATAATTAATTTACATTCAAGAACGCTAAAATAGGCGTTCTTTTTACTTGAGGTAGCATTCAAATTCTTAATTTTTTTATAAACATTGAAAATTAGGTTTGCTACATGACGGAAATTTACTTTAGGGGTATCGACAAAAATAAAAAAAGAAAAGCCAATAATAATACAAGATAATACATATTATCCTGCATTATTTGGCTTATAAACTAAAATCATCTATAGCTTTATCCATAATATCTTGATTAATACCAATATATCTTAAAGTTACTGAAGGAGCGGAATGATTAAATAACTCCTGCAATAACACTACATCTTTTGTTTTCTGGTAAAAGTGATAGCCAAAGGTTTTTCTTAAAGTATGTGTTCCGATCTCACCTAATCCTATATTTTCACCTGCATTTTTAAGTATTCTATAGGCTTGAACCCTCGTAATTGGCTTGTTTTCACCTTTTCTACTCTTAAATAAATAATCTTCATCATCCATACCTTTAATAAAATTATCCAATTCATACCTTAAACTACTGTTTATCTTAAATCTTTTGTTTTTCTTGGTTTTGATTTCATTAATCACAATATGGCTCTTACCTTTTACATCTTTAACTTTTAATTCAAGAATATCTGATATTCTAAGCCCTGTATTAATACCAATGACAAATAATAAATAATCTCTTGTACCATTCCTTAGCAATTCACTTTTCATTTCTTCAATCTTAAATTTATCCCTTATCGGTTGGACAAATTCCATACTTATTACCCCCTAAAGTATCATCCTTTATATACATTATACTAC
>JAAYWZ010000142.1 GCA_012516175.1 Bacilli bacterium | reverse complement strand
TCCTAATATTATTGATCAAGATTATGGTTATTAATACATCATTATATCAAATGATAATTCTATACTAACTACTAATTACCTAGTACTAAACAACAGGATGATTTCCTATAAAATCATTTACACATAATTATTGACGCAACCTTATCTCTAATGAATAATAATACGTCAAGAGTGTTTTTTATTAAATATATATGATTATATTAAAAGGTAATTGCCTTTCTTTATTCAATATAGTATTATTAATAAAGTCACATGTTTAGGAGGACTATAATGGATTTATTAGAAATTTTGAAAGCTATTATTTTAGGGATTGTTGAAGGTATAACTGAATGGTTACCGATTAGCAGTACTGGACACATGATTTTAGTTGATGAATTCATTAAGTTAGATGCCTCAGATGAATTTAAAGAAATGTTTCTTGTTGTGATTCAATTAGGGGCAATCATGGCTGTTGTGTGTTTATTCTTTAATAAACTTAATCCATTAGCACGTTCGAAGAGTTTTACAGAAAAACAAGAAACATTAAGATTATGGATTAAGGTAATTATTGGGATAATTCCTGCAGGGATAATAGGATTACTATTAGATGACTGGTTAAATGAGCATTTTTATAATTATCAAACGGTATCATTAATGTTAATCATCTATGGTATTATATTTATTATTGTAGAAACCCTAAACAAAAAGCAAATACCACAAATCAACTCATTTAATGACTTAACTTATAAGTATGCTTTTTACATTGGTATTTTTCAAACCCTGGCATTAATCCCAGGAACGAGTAGATCAGGTGCTACTATTATTGGTGCTCTAATTTTAGGTACTTCCCGTTATATTGCGGCTGAGTTTTCCTTCTTTTTATCTATTCCCATCATGTTTGGAGCAAGTTTTGTTAAATTATTGAAGTTTGGGTTCTCCTTTACCAGTATGGAACTCATTATACTCTTTACAGGGATGTTAGTAGCCTTTCTTGTCTCATTATTTACAATTAAATTCTTATTAGGTTATATTAAAAAGAATGACTTTAAACCATTTGGTTGGTATCGAATCGCAATAGGTTTAGTCGTATTAATTTACTTTTTAATTAAATAAGTAAAAAAATAAAACAGTTTGAGACTGTTTTATTTTAACTTCGCCATGATTTTGTTTAATTCTGCCAAATAATGAATACATTGTTCCACTTCGTCCTCACTTAGCACTGCAAGTTTATCCGATAAATGTTGTTTTTTTTGATTCTTGATATACTTTAATGTTTCTTTACCTTTATCAGTTAATTGTGTTAATACCAAACGCCGGTTATCAGGGCTAGTTAATCTTTCGACTAACGCCATTTCAACTAAAGCATCAACGATGCGCGTCATTTGTTGGTTGGAAACCCCAAGGGATCTAGCAAGGTCAGTCATGGAAATCGGACTATGTCGGGCGATGATATTAAGTGAGATATGTTCATGAGGGGAAAGCTTATTGTCGTTATTGCGAGAGGCATATAAGATATCGCGACGAATAAGCGGAAAGATTTTTAAAAGTTCTTCAACAAGGATTTGAATTTTATCTTCTTTCATTTAATCACCTTATTACTCAGAATAGGTCCTTATTGTTTAATTATATAGGAAAAACCGCTCTTTTTCAATTGTAATTAGTGGATAAGAAGTTTAATAATTGAGAACTTTAGGTTTTTTATTTCTAATCTTTAACCCATCAATAAAACATGTTATAATTATTTACAGTTATCTAGCACTAATTATATTTTACGGGGGAAGATAGATGAAAATCATTAAAGTAAGAAACATTTTGCTTTACATAATAACTATTATAATGTTACTACTTGTTAGTGGTTGTAGTAAACTACAAAAACCAACTAAAGTAGTTCGTAATGATATTGAACGTTATAACAATCCTTTCTCTATAAGTAGTTTTACCAATAATTGGGGCGATGAATTCGGTATTCAAGCACCATATATATTGAGATATAATGGTGTTTATTATATGTATATTGCAACCCCTAATAATGGTTTAGGAGTTAAACTATATAAAAGCGATAACCTCATGGATTGGACTTATGTTGGGAATGTCTTTAATCCTGGATCTAAAGGTGAAACAACAGATGAAATAAATCGCAGTGATAGCGAAGATTTGGCTCATGGGGCAATAGCACCTGAAGTTCGTTATTTTAATGGTTATTTTTATCTATATACATCACTTACAAAAGGTACAGGAAAACCTGTCGGTAATTTAATTTATCGCTCCACTGGTGTTTCAGGTACATATTCTGACCAAACTACTAACTTAGGTTTAAATAAAGATGGAACGGTTTTTATCGATGATGATGAGAAGATGTATTTCTTAACCGCAGGTGATAAGCCTGGAGTTATTTATCTATATACGATGAGTAACTTAGCTAAAATAAATACAGATAAGAAAAAAGAAATAGTTATCGATAATAGTAATACTTATTATTATCAGGCACCTTATATGATTAAGAAGGGTGAATATTACTATTTATTCTATTCTCAAACAAAGAATGATGATTCAGGTTATGAACTCAATTATAGTTATAGCAAAGAGTTAGATGTTACCAAGTTTGTCAAGAATGAAAATGAACCCTTACTAACTAATAACGCTAGTGCAATTAAGGGTTCTTATCAAACTAGTATCTTCTTAGGACCTGATTTATTAACCTATTATACAGTATATAGTGATGAGAACAATCGTCTTGTATTATCACAACTTAAATTTGATGGGAAATTAGTATATCTAGATGCAAGATTAAGTGATAATATTAAACCCCAAACACCTGACTTTTATGCAAAAGATCAAATGAGTGAATTCTACGAACAAGTTGATGGTCGTCTTTTAAGTAAACTAGTTACTAGTAGCGATTACGTTGCTGAGTTCAACTTCTCAGGTGTAAACAGTATCTATCCCAACCTTTATGTTTCATATCAAGATAAAGATAATTACTTAAAGATTGAGATTGCGAGTAAAAAGATTACCTTAACCCAAGTTAAGAATGGCACTTCTAGTGTAGTAGCCGAAGGTACAATTAACTATACCTTTAGTGTAATTCGTAATCATACAGTATTTGTAGAAAAACGTGGTAATAAGATTGATATCTATTTTAATGATATGCATAAAATCTCTGCAGACATCAAAACATCTGGTGGACGGATTGGTTATGGTACTGGAAACCCAGAACGAATCGCTTATACAGCCTTTACCAGCATAACCTCAAGTAACGCTTTAATCAATTATGCTGATGGTTCCATTTTAGCACGTAGTTATTTACCTAATAATAGTAAATTAACAGAGAGTTTAATTAAAAATATTGATGATGCTTATTATCTTGTACTCAAAGAAAACGATTATGTTTCTTATTTAGTCGACTTTGTGAATGATGGTACTTATGTATTAATCTTTACTTATAATAATACAGCTAAAGCTAATAAGATTTATCTATCCATTGATGGTAAGGATTATCAAACTATAAAACTACCTAAAGAAAAAGACGCAATTGTAAGTATCAAATTATCAGAACAACATTTTACTAAAGGACTACACACGATTACTATTGCTGCTGATGAATTTGAGTTTAGTTCAATAAAGATTGTGGAGAAAAAATAACATTTATTTAATAAGACTCGTGACTAGCGAGTCTTATTTTACGTATTAAATTATAGATTGTGGGTAAGCGTCAAATAGATAACACATTGACAACATAAAAACTCTCTCACCTAATTCATGTGAGAGAGTTAATTGTTACTCAGGTAATTTGATATTCCAAGGTAATAATGCATCTATTTCTTCTTGATTACTTAAATCCATGTT
>JAAYWZ010000141.1 GCA_012516175.1 Bacilli bacterium | reverse complement strand
TAATGCGATTCCCACTGCAGAATTTGCTGCTTGTCAAATCGTCCTTGCTAATAAAGGGTATTTCCAAGCAAGTCATTTAGTCAAAACTGACTCATACTCGGCGGGAAAGAAACATTTTAACACTTTTCCAGGTAATTATAACATTAAGATTGGTATCTTGGGTGCTGGAATGGTAGGGAGCCATGTAATCAGGTTACTTAAAGCAATGAACATCAATGCGGAAATCCTCGTTTTTGACCCATTCTTAAGCGACGAAAGAAGTGCTGAACTAGGAGTAAGAAAAACTAGCCTTGAAGAAAAATTTGCGACATGTCAAACCATCTCAAATCATTTGGCTAATAATGAGGCTACCAAAGGTATGTTGAATAAAAAGCACTTTGATTTAATGTTAGATAATGCGACCTTTATTAATACAGGTAGAGGTCAACAAGTAGTTGAAGTTGATTTAATCGCTGCACTTAAAGAAAAACCATCCCGCACTGCAGTCTTAGATGTTACCTATCCTGAACCACCCTTACCTGATAGTGAGTTTTATAAGTTACCAAATGTGGTATTAACACCACACATGGCAGGAAGTAGCGGTAAGGAAGTTATCAGAATGTCCAGTTATGCAGTAATAGAATTAGAAAAGTGGCTTCAAGGTAAACCTCTATCCTACGAAGTAACCTTAAAAATGTTAGAAACAATGGCATAAAAAAGAGGGTATAAGATTTCAAGTCTTATGCCCTCTTTTATATTTAATTAAATTGGTAAGTTACTGATAGCATGTTTAATTGCCGCTTCAGTCAAGAATGTTGAAGGATCTCCGTCTTCAAAGTCTACATCATCGAAGTAATAATAGAAGAGGTAATCTCCAACGATGTCACGTATTTCAATAGTTATCGAATTACGGACAATCATGGAATCTAAGATAATATCTACTTTTTCTTCATTTAATATTTGTAATTGGGTAAATGTGAATTCTGCTTCAATGAAGTCATTAGCTTCAACTTCCTTAGCAGCAAGAATGAAGTTAGTAATTTCTGTTGTTTTAACTAAATCAGCAATACCATATAGTTCGTTTTCTTCTAGAGCTTTATCTGGAATTTTATTACTGATATAATCATTACCTTTCAACATTCTATCGATAGTCACATGGATGGAACCACTTACTAATAACTTAGTTTCTAAAGTAGTGCGTGTAATGTTATAGGTGATTTCTTGAGCATCTACAATACCATTGAATTCACTAATACTTAATGATTTTAGAGCATCTAATAGTCTTTGTAATTCGGTTTTTTCAATTTGGGTGAAGGTATTAGTACCAGCACTCAAGTTAGCTTGACGATAGTATTGTGGTATGATCAATACTTCTTGACCAACTGGAGCATTTTCATCTTCCGCATTAGCGAGGATTTCTCTTGATAGAGTAGCCTGGATTGAGGCTGAATTGAGAAGTATATTGAAGTCGACTTCGAAGACATTTTGTGGTTCTAAGTCAATATTACTAAAGTCTTTAAGATTTAAGGCGTCTAACGCATTTAAAATATTATTGATTTCATCAATATCAACAAATGTTACACCCTCAACCATAATGCGAATTGGCTCACTAGTTCCATAGTATTCATCTGGTATAATTAAGTAATCATGCGTTTCATTAAGTAGTTTATATGATATTGTAGCATGAATTATAGCTGAGTCGAGGATACTACGATTATCGAAGAATCTTTGTGAGTTAATATTATTGCCAATTGTACCAATACTTGTATAATCCATCTTAATTAAGGCATCAATAACTTGCATCAATTCATCCTTGACGATAAAGTTTGTACCTTGCACAGTCTTTTGGATTTTCACATTTTCAACGGATTTATTCGGAACAACAATGATACCATCTGCAGCTAATTCAAATAACTCGTTCGAAAGCGTTGCATGAATAGTAGCAGAACTTAAGAGTCTTTCTTTATTAGTATCATTACTTAGTTGATCTAAAGTAAAGCTATCCTCAAACGTTGAAACATCTGTAACATTTAATAATTCTAGTGCATTGATTAATGCTTTAATTTCATCTTTTTCAACATATTGAATACCTTGAACAGTCTTACGAATAGGATTATCATTAATATCTTTTTCAGGTACTAGGAAATCACTATTAGTCAACATTTGCTTAGAAATAGTGCGATGAACAGTTGCTGAAGCTAGAAGTTTATTTTGATTAGTTTCATTATTATAGAAGTCAGTTAAAGCGACATTTCCTGAGAAATGTTTAATGTCATGTAATCCAAGCACATCTAATACGTTGATGAGTGCTTTGATTTCTTCTTTTTCAACAAATTTGACTAATCCACTATCTGTATTTACTTCAATAATAATTTCTGTTTCTTCTTCATCATCTTTATATTTAGGTACTTCTAATTCTGTGTCTGGATCATCACTTATATTTAATAATTGTTTAGATATGGATGCATGGATAATAGCGGATTTTAGTAATTTGTCTTGGTTAATTGTACTATTAAAGAGATAATCCAATTCAACTGTACCAGCAAATGATGTGACATCGTAGATGTTGAGGATTGGTAAAGCATTGATAATATTCTTAACTTCATCAATTCTGATGAAACCAACGCCATCAACTGGTAAGATGATGTCTTTGTTTTCCCAATCCTTGCTTGGTACAATGATATCATTATCATTGTGAAGACCAATGATTTGGTTAGAAATGGTCGCATGGATAATCACTGAACCTAAGATAATATCTTGATTTCCTTCATTATCTCCTGTTAATTTATGTAAATCCACTTGACCCTCATAAGAATCGATATTATAAATTCCTAATACATCTAGAGCATCGATTAAGGCTGAGATTTCATCCTTAATTATGAAGTCTATTGTACCTTTATTAATAATGATTTCCCGATCAGTTAGATCTATGTTAGGTACAACAATGTGTCCATTAGTGGCTAATTCTATAATTTTGTTTGATATTGTAGCTCTAATAATAGCGGATTTTAATACTGTTGTCTTATTAGCGCTATTAGCACCAGTTAATTTGTTTAAATCAATATCACCAGTAAAATTATTAATATGATATTCGCCTTCTTCATTAGGTTCAATGAAAATTACGATAGAATCAATTAATATAGAGATTTCATCACGATCGATATACTCAGCAGTTTCACCTGGAACGGTAATTCTTATTTCTTTGTCATCAACATCAATATCAGGTATTTCAATATCTTCACCTGATAACTCAGTAATCTTCTTAGAGATAGTTGCCCTTAGTATTGTTGAGTCTAAGACTGTTTGTTTATCAGGATTATCGTCACCCTTAAGTTTTCCTAAATCGACATTACCATCATAATTTTCTACATCATTGGAGCCTAAGATAACTAAAGCATCGATTAAGGTGGAGATTTCATTTTTCTTGACGAAATCAATTGCTTTATCGCCTTCGTTAACGGTGTTAATAATGCTATTACCACTTTCATCTTTACGTGGTACAACAATATCTGCACCATTAAGCTTGATAATCTCCCGGGAAATAGTTGCACGTAAAATTGCAGAGTTTAATATGACTTCCTTATCTGTTCTATCGTCATAGAGATTATCATTATCTGTTAATTTGCTTAAATCAACATTACCAGTGTAATTATCGACATCCGCAAATCCCAGAATAACTAGGGCATCAATTAAAGTAGAGATTTCATTCTTATCGATAAAGTCAACGCCTTCAATGGTTCTCTTGATAACTTTATTACTATGGTCTTGGTCATCCTTCAGAGGTACGACGATTTCATCACCATTAAGTTCAACAATTTTATCAGAAATGGTAGCACGAATAATTGCGGAGCTAAGTACTGTTGTCTTATTTGCACTATTAGCACCTGTAAGCTTGGTTAAATCAATAGCTCCTGTGAAATTATCGATATAATAGTTACCATTTTCATCGGGATTCATAAAGATGACAACCGAATCGATTAAAACAGAAATTTCTGAACGATCAATGAAGGTAACTTCGCCGACTAATCTCTTAATTGTTTTGCTATCATCATCTACAGCTGGTACAACAATTGTCGTAAGCGCGTTAATCTCACGGGAAATTGTAGCTCTTATGATAGCTGAATCTAAAACATCTTCTTTATCAGGATTTTCTTCCCCTGCAAGTTTTCCTAGTTCAACTCTACCCTCATAGGTTTCAACATCACTAAATCCTAGGATTACTAATGCGTCGATTAACTCGCTTATTTCATCGCGAGAAATGAAATCATTGCTATTGATAACTTTATGAATATAACGTCCATCTACATCTACATTCGGAACAACAATATCACCATTATCATGTAACTTGACAATTTCTTTAGAGATTGTAGCACGTAAAATCGCTGAACTTAATACTGTCTCCTTATCAGGGTTTTCATCACCGAATAATTTAATTAAATCTACTTTACCATTATAATTTTGGACATCGGTAAATCCTAATATCGTGGATGCATCAATAAGGATGGATAATTCATTATGCTTGACAAAATTAACTATTCTATCAGTTTCATCAACAGAAATAATAACGACTTTTTCTTCTTCATCTACTTCAGGTACAACAATGGTACCATTAGAATCAAGGTTAATTAGTTCACGTGATACAGTTGCCCGAAGTATTGCTGAACTTAATATTAATTCTTTATCTGTGATGTCATCATATATATTTTCTTCATCAGTTAATTTGCTTAAATCAACTGTCCCTGAGAAGTTTTCAATATCATCTTCACCAAAAATAGCTAGGGCATCAATCAGTGTTGAGATTTCCTCACGGATGATGAATCGTACTCCTTTAACTGGCTTAACGATCTCTTTACCTGTCTCATCTTTAATTGGGACTAAAATCTCCTTACTTCCTTCATCAAGGTCAAGTATCTTATCAGAGATAGTCGCCCTGATAATTGCTGAACTTAAAATCGTGTCCTTATTTTCACTATTTTCTCTAGTTAACTTTCTTATATTAACTTTCCCACTAAAATTATCAATGAGATATTCATTATTTTCATTAGGTTCGATAAAAATGGTCACTGCGTCAATTAATATAGCTATTTCATCCCGATCTATTAGTGCTATATCTCCATCGACAATGTGTTTAATTTCATTACCTTCTTCATCATCAATGGGTACAACAATCGTACCATCATCAGTAAGTTTGATGATTTCGCGAGAAATTGTAGCTCTGATGATAGCTGATTTTAAGACATCATCCTTATCTGGGTTTTGTTCACCTTTAAGAATATCTAGATTAACTTTTCCATCATAGCTTTCAACATCACTAAAACCAAGGATAACTAAAGCATCAATGATAGTATAGATTTCTTCTTTATCGATATATTCAAAATTATCCTCTTCATCAATAGTAATGACTGCTTTTTCAGTCTCATCTACACTTGGGACGACAATATTACCATCCCTATGAAGTTTAAGGACTTGGTCTGAAACTGTAGCATGGACGATAACTGAGTTAAAGAGTTTTTGTTGTTCTTCTGGCCTTTTAGCTAAATCATTGAGATTTACCTTACCATCAAACTCATTGACATTATTAATCTTTAATACGCCAAATGCTTGAATAACGGCATCAATTTCTGTTTTCTTAACCAAAGTAATTGTTCTTTCAAGTTCTGTTTCTTCTACTTCTTTTAATAATGAATCAGGTACAACAATTCCTGAAGCATCTTCATCTGATGTTTTTCTAATTTTAACAATCTGTTTAGAAATTGTAGCATGAAGAATCTCAGAAGAAAGCACTGTTTCACGATCTTCTTCGCTTTCATAAAGATTTGTGAGGGTAAAATCACCAGTAAAATTATCAAGATTTTCAACATCGAGGATATCTAAGGTTTGAACGATATTCTCGATCTCTACTTTCTTAACGTAAACTGTACTTTTATCTGTTTCTCCAACATTTACTCTTACAGATAAAGGAATAATAATATCTTCACTTTCTTGCTTAATGATTTGATCTGATACAGTAGCGTGAATAATTGCAGATTGTAACAAGGTATTAGTATTAGCTAATAAGGTTTGAATACTAATATTTTCTACATCATTAAAATCTGTCATATCAATGACGATTAAAGCATTCAGGATATTTTCCAGTTCTGACTTTGCAATATACTCTAATCCATCTTCTCCTACGATTCTAATCGGTTTATTATCTACGTCAAAATAAGGAACTATCAGTGGACTATTTTCTTCCTTTGCCACATCTAAAATCATTTTCGATAAGGATGCATGAATAATTACTGAGCTCTCAGGACCAAAGAGTTTACTACTCTTTTCAGGGTCCAATTTTTTACTACCATCTTCATTTTCAAGGGCTAATTGGTTAATTAATGTTTCATCAAAACTAATGTTTTCAATATTTTTAAATGAGAAAATGATTATCGCATTAAAGAGTCTTTCTAATTCTTCCTTAACGATTACTTCTAACTCTTCTTCATTTACTACAACTTTATCTTTGACACTATCCGGTACTGTTAACATATCACCTGCTTGTTGAAGTAACATGTACCCTACTGTTTCTGTAATAATAGTTGAAGATAGTAATTGCTTAACATGATTATCATTTAATGTAAGAATTCCTTTATAATTAAATCCAAGTTCTGTACAGGTTTGATCTTGTTCATCACAAGGTAATTGTTCAATTAACATTTTGAAGGTATTAACTACACTAGTTAACTCACTCTTCTTAATATAGCCATCTTCATCATAGACGGTATTAGAGAGGATTACAGGTGTTTCACCAAAATCCATCTCATTAATAAATTTTGTTATCGTGGCGATTAAGATCTTAGATGAAAAGATCTTATCAATGGTTTCCTCATCAAATTCTGCGAGTACCTTTAAGGTTAAATTATTAAAATCTATTTTATCCACTTTCGCCGCAATCATGTTTACTGCTTGAAGGATGTTTTGAAGTTCTTCATCCCAATTAACTTGCTCAGTAATAACGATTTGATCAAGTCCTTCGATTTGAACCTTGCCTGAGAAAATATTTATTAAGGCACCTTTTATGATTTTAGAATTAAGAATAATCGTAAAGTCCAGTTTTGATAATCGTTGAATTAATTGGGTTGGTTCAGGATTACGAAGTTCTGATACTGTAATATCGGTATCAATAATTGCTGCGATTATTGCACCAATAGCTCTGAATTCCGTTTTCCAATCAATGTCTTTTGGTACAGTAATTATCGCTTGGACTTCACCACCAATTTGCTTAAGGAGTGGCTCTAAAGCAACATAAGCCGCAAAGGTTACTAACTCACTTTCTGCTAAACCATCAAAGATTTGCTGTACATCTTCACCAGTAAATGGTATCGTTTCTAGTTCTTGTTCGGAATCTAGCAAACCAGCCATATTAATTAAATCAAATGTAGTAGCTGCTAAATCTCCTAAAATGAGTAGTTCTTGTTTCCAATGGATTTCGTATAATTCTTCCCGAGGGATAGTAATTTCGGTTTCAAAATACTCCATACCAGCTTCAATCGCTATTGGTATAATAGTATTGATTAAATCTGAATTACTGATAATGCCAGAAACAGTACGGATATCATCACCAGTAATTTGATTTAAATTATTTGATTTATAATAATCAGAATTAATATAGTATTCATAAACAGATGCAAAAATCGCAATTTCCTTACGGAAGGCTATTTGAACATCAACTTTTATAACTCCTTGTGCATTCTGATTAATAATTTTTAATGGTGGATGGTACCCATTGCTTAAAAATACTAAAGTTTGCTCTTGTGGTGGTAGTGGTTTAATTTCGTATTCTACATCGAGGGAGAAGATTTTATCGAATAGGTAAAAATGCATGGGGGTATCTTTATCAATACTAGGTACATAATCCAACCCCTGAACAAAGATGTTATTATTATATGCTTCGAGAAATTGATCCACCTCATCCATCTTGACGTCTTCTGGTGCAACTTTATAAACATTTTCGGCAATATTAATTAAGCCACCAACAAAAATGAAGAAAATATAGACTGCCATTGCACCTCTAATAGCACCAACAAAACCACCTAATAAACGTCTTTTTGGAGCATCTTTATTAACTCTAATAAAAATTAAACGAATAATCCAACAAATAAACTTATAGAGAAATTTTAGAACTGTAAAGTAAAAAATAGTATAAATAATTTTCAAGACAAATAATCCAACTGAACCAATTAATACCCGCACATCGTCTCTGGTTAGAATACTAACATATTCATCAGGTACTCTGGATTCAATCAGAGTCTCTAAAGCATCCTTTAGAGTAACTACTTCACTCAACTCAGGTAAATAACCACCTAATATATCTCCTAATTGTGGTGTATAGTAGGTATAAATAGCATTAACTACTAAATCGAGAGTTAAGAAAAAAAAGGTATAGTAAATTACCATGACTATTAACCAATATACCGATTTTTTGAAACCACGCATAAACCCTAATAATACCGCAAAACCAAATATTACTCCGAGTACGATATTTATATACAGATTAAAATCCAATTGTTCCAATGGCTCATACCCCCTTGATAAATAGTTAATTTAATTATAATACACATAATTTAAATATTCTACAAAAATAAATAATAAGTAAGAATCTGGTTATTATTTTTCGATGAGCAAAAATGGTAATTATTAATTGACTAATATTTAATAATTGTTAAAATTATATATGTATGAAATAATAGAAACAACGAGGGAGCATGCTATGAAACTACTTAAAATCATGGGTTATTTAAGACGCTATTGGTATGTAGCTATCCTACCCCCAATTTTCATGTTAGGAGAAATCTTTTTCCTCCTCTTAATTCCAAAAACTTCAGGTAACATCATCGATATTGGGATTACTCATAAAAATCTAAATCAAGTCATTACAATGAGTCTAATGATGTTACTCTACACCACTTTAAGTGTAATCTTTGGCTATTTAAGTCAATACTTTTCAAATGTTGCTAGTAATCAAGTTGCTAATGATTTACGGATAGAAACATTTACAAAATCATTAAACATGTCATTCACTAACCTTGATGAATTTCAAATTGGTAAGGTAATTACTCGGGTTACTTCTGATACAAATATCATTAGAATGATGATTAGAAATATCCTTCGAACTTTCTTAAGAGCACCAATTCTTATCTTTGGCGCAATCTTCATGGTAATTAGTTTAAGCCCCAAACTAGCTTTCACCTTATTAGTCGCAATTCCCATTATTTTTGTTGCTAATTATATTATCATTAAAAAGTCATTCCCTAAATTCAGATTAGTACAAGAGAAGTTGGAAAATATCAATACTTTTACTCAAGAAAACCTCGAAAATATTCGAGTAGTTAAAGCATTTAATCGAAAAGAGTATGTTATTGACAAATTCGATGATTATATCAATGAACTTCAAGATACCACCAT
Source organism: Bacilli bacterium (assembly GCA_012516175.1). GTDB lineage: Bacteria > Bacillota_I > Bacilli_A > Haloplasmatales > Haloplasmataceae > JAAZCR01. The sequence goes on along the minus strand of JAAYWZ010000141.1, from coordinate 32,437 downwards.
TAAAGCGAATATCATTACCTCGTTTAATTCACCAATTTTCATGCTAGTGACGAATTTTTGTATTGTTGCTGTCATTTATCTTGGTGGTTTAGATGTAATTGCTCAACAATATGAAGCAGGTAATATCATCGCTTTCTTAGGTTATCTAAGTCAAATTATGACTGCTTTAAACTTAATTGGTCACTTAATCCTTGAACTTCCTCGTGCTGGAGCATCCGCTAATAGGTTATACGAATTATTCGGTGTTGAAAGTGAAATAAAGAACTGTGCAAATCCTATTAAAGATGTAGAAATCAAAGGTAAAATCGAATTCCGTAATGTTACCTTTGCTTATAAAGGACAAGAACCCGTCCTAAAAGATATTTCCTTTAAAATTGAAGCAGGAGAAGTATTAGGAATCTTAGGTACCACTGGAAGTGGTAAGACAACATTAATTAACCTAATACCTCGCTTCTATGATGTTAATGAAGGAGAAATTCTAATTGATAATATTAATATTAAGGATTATGACTTATATACACTTAGGAGCCAAATCAGTACCGTTATGCAGAAAGCCTTGCTGTTTGCGGGTACCATTGGTGATAATATTAAATTTGGGAAAATGAGTGCATCTGAAGAAGAAGTTACCAAGGCAAGTAAAGCAGCCCAAGCCTATGAGTTCATATCCACTTTCACCGATGGTTATGACACCATTTTAGGTGAAAGAGGCATTAACCTATCAGGTGGGCAAAAACAACGTTTGTCACTGGCACGTAGTATACTAGTAAAGCCTAAGATACTTATATTAGATGATTCAACTAGTGCTGTCGATATGGCCACTGAACAGAAAATTCTAAAAGCTCTACGTGAAGAGATTACTGACTGTACAAAAATCATTATTGCGCAAAGAATTAGGTCAGTGATTAATGCTGATAAAATTTTAATTTTAGAAGATGGTCGAGTAACGGGATTTGGTACCCATGATGAACTTTTACAAACAAACACTTTCTATCAAATCATCTATTACCAACAAATGGGGGGAAGTACCGATGACGAAAAAGCAGGATAATACAATTACACCAGAACGAAAATCCCGCCTTGATCTATATAAACGTTCAACCTTTCGAAAAAGAAATGAAAAACCCCAACAAGGATTAAAAACTACTCTTCGAGTGATAAAATACCTTAATTATGAGAGAAAAGGTATTACTATTGTAATCATTTTAATCCTCTTATCAATCATCTTCTCTTTAGGGGGAGAACAAGTTAAGAAAATTCTTCTTGATGATTTTATAAAGAAAGGCATCTCTGAAGGATTTGCTTTACATGTAGCTTATCTAGCTATTCTCTATCTATTAGAAATCATTACGACATTTAGTTCCTCTTTCTTAATGATTGGTATTACCCAACGTACCTTAAAGATGATGCGAAGAAATATCTTTATTAAACTGCAAAACCTCGCAGTAAGTTTCTTTGACAGAAACCGCGATGGAGATTTAATGACTCGTATCACTAGCGATGTGGATAATATAAGTAGCACCATGACCCAGTCATTTATTTCCTTTATTACCAGTGTTATGACTCTCATCTTAACTATTTCTGTGATGTTTTGGATGAGTTGGAAACTTTCATTAATAGCTTGCGTCACTATTCCTATTCTTTATATTGCCGCCAAAAAAGTAACTGATGTTTCAAGGAAACGGTTTAGACAAATGCGTTATGAACGTGGTGCTTTAAATGGTTTTGTCGCTGAGCAAATAAACGGTGCTAAAGTAATTCAATCCTTCTGTCAAGAACAAGAAATCATCAATGAGTTTATTATTGAAAGTACTAGAGTGAAGGATATTACCATTAATGCCCTCGCTTGGGGTAGTTTCATGACACCAGTTATCGGCTTCTTAAACAGATTAAGATACATAATTATCATCACTGCTGGTGCTCTTCTCGCTATCAAAGGTGACCCAACTGCTACTATTGGTACTATTGCGGTTTTCTTAACCTTAGCTGATAGGTTTGGTGGACAAATCAATAACTTAGCTAACCTTTATATAGATATCCAAAATGCTTTATCAGGAGCGGAACGGATTTTTGAAATCATTGATGACCAAACTATAATTAAAGATGGAGATAATGCGATCGAACTTACAACAGTCAAAGGTCATGTTGTACTTAAGAATGTTACTTTTGGTTATTTAGATGATAAAATAGTCCTAAAGAATGTGTCTATTGACGCCAAACCGGGAATGAAGATTGCCTTAGTTGGTCATACTGGTGCTGGCAAAACTACCATCATAAACCTTATCACCCGATTCTACGATGTTAATGAAGGAGATATCCTTATCGATGGTAAGAATATTAAGGACATAACCCAACAAAGTCTCTTAGATCATATAGGCATTGTCTTGCAAGATACTCATCTCTTTAGTGATACCATCTTAGAAAATGTTCGCTTTGGTAAACTTGATGCTACAGATGAAGAAGTTATTGAAGCATGTAAATTGGCAAAATGTCATGAGTTCATCATGAAACTACCTGATAAATATCATACTAAGTTGGCTCCAAATGGTTCAAATTTAAGTTATGGTCAAAGACAATTATTATCAATTGCACGAACCATATTAAAGAATCCTGATATTCTCATCCTTGATGAAGCTACATCTAGCGTTGATACGATAACCGAAATGACCATCCAACAAGCTTTAAAGAATCTCACTAAAGGCAAAACATCTTTTATAATTGCCCATCGATTATCAACAATTAGGGAAGCTGATTTAATTATCGTATTAGAAGATGGAAAGATAATTGAGCAAGGAACACATGAGGAATTACTTAACCATAAAGGAATCTACTATCGGTTACATCATGCTAAAGATGCGACATAATTAAAGGATTATGATTTGATTATTGCTTAATAAAAAATGAAAACCAATCAATAATCTGAAAGTGGTGTGCATTTTTTATATCATACAAATAAATATAATATTTTTTAATAATTTTAATAAGGATTTTTATTATTATTTAATGTGTATTCAATTTATAGCGTGAAAGAACTCTTCAATGACACAATTCGATTAAAGACAATCTTACTATCTTTAGTATCTTTAGGATCTACCATAAAGTAACCATGGCGAGTGAATTGGAATCGGTCATAGGGTTTTAGGTCTGTAAGTGCTGAAGAAACATAACCTTGACAGATTTCTAGACTATTGGGATTGAGTTTATCCCAGATAGGTAAATCCTTCGTTTCTTCCGTCTCAATAGTTAGATGGTCATATAATCTGACTTCAACTGGTATATTATGAGTTGCATCTACCCAATGAATCGTCCCTTTAACTTTTCTACCTGTAAATCCTGAACCAGATTTAGTTTCGGGATCATAGGTAGCATGGATTTCGACGATATTTCCATTCTCATCTTTAATAACATCAGTACATTTAATGAAGTATGCATGAGCTAGACGAACTTCATTACCTGGATATAAACGATAATATTTTGGAATTGGAACTTCCATAAAATCATCTTGTTCAATATATATTTCACGAGAGAAAGGAATCTTTCTTATCCCCATTTCTGGAACTTCTTTATTAATAGGTTCTTCTAAATACTCAACTTGACCTTCTGGATAGTTAGTAATGACCACTTTTAATGGTCGAAGCACAGCCATTGTTCGTGGTACAGTGAGCTTAAGGTCTTCTCTAATATAGTGTTCTAATTGTTGATAATCAACAATCGCATTACTCTTTGAGATACCTAAATCAAAGACGAAATTTTTTAATGCACTAGCGGTATAACCTCTTCTTCTTAAACCACGAATTGTCGCAAGTCTTGGGTCATCCCAACCATCAACAATCTTTTCTTCAACAAGTTTTCGGAGATTCCGTTTAGAAATGATGGTATTAGAGATATATAATTTACCAAACTCAATTTGTGTAGGTTTATTAGGCATTTCGCATTCTCTAACAAACCAATCATATAAGGGTCGGTGATCTTCAAATTCTAATGAACATAAGGAATGCGTAATACCTTCAATCGCATCTGATAAAGGATGGGCAAAGTCATACATCGGATAAATACACCACTTGGTCCCAGTATTATGATGAGCTACATAGGCAATCCGATACATAACGGGGTCACGCATATTGATATTAGGACTAGCCATATCGATTTTCGCTCTTAATACTCTTGACCCTTCAGGGAATTCTCCATTCTTCATTCTTTCAAATAAGTCAAGGTTTTCTTCAACTGTGCGATTCCGATATGGTGAAGGAATTCCTGGTTCAGTTAGGGTACCTCTAGTGCGGCTAATCTCTTCAGCACTTTGATCATCGACATAAGCCAACCCTTTCTTAATAAGCAAAACTGCACGATTGTATAACTCATCAAAATAATCGCTTGCCCAGAACATGTTATCCCATTCATAACCTAACCAGCGAATGTCTTCTTGTATCGCTTCTACAAATTCCACGTCTTCTCTTGTTGGGTTAGTGTCATCAAATCGTAAATTAACTTTTCCTCCATACTTCTTTGCGACTTCAAAGTCCATTGTTATAGCTCTAATATGGCCAATATGTAAATAGCCATTAGGTTCTGGGGGAAAACGGGTTACTACTTTATCATAAACACCATCTTCTAAATGTTTATCAATCCTTTGCGTAATAAAGTTTGGTGCGTAAGTTTTTTCCAAGTAAATCGCCTCCATTTATTCTTGTCACACGTAGTTTATTATAACATAGATAAAAGATATTTAAAGGGATATTGTTTAAATAATTACAAAGCGAAAATCGTTTGCATCAGTATATTTTTCATATAACTCTTGACACAATTGTAAGTCGTCTTTTAGCACTTCTTTACCATCAAAAGAAATGATAAAGAGAAGTACTTGTTTTGTATCCTCTGTAATTGCTGTTCTTAAGGTATCACTAGTGGGTGAACCAAAAGGACCGATTTCATCGGTATAAACAGGGATATTTTCGATATTGATTTCACCTCGACCGATACCTTCATAAGGTTCATCTTTACCTATTCTAATGAGGACATCACCGCAAATTTTATTCTCATCAAGAACAGCAACACTACGCATGGTCATTAATGATAAAACATTACCTAAATCAACAACATCATTAATGCGATATAAATCATTGTTTTTGACAATTCTTCGGTAGAGCGATTCAACCGCTAATCGATATCGACTAGGATCTTTTCCTAGTTTTTTATATCCATCGCGAGCTGATTTAATATTAGGTATTTGTAAAACATCATTTAACGTATATTTCTGTCGGATTTGCACCTGAAGTTCATTTATTAATTCATCAAGTTTATTACTTTTCTGTACAGTAACAGAAAATGATGTTACACCCACAGAAAAATCTGGTAATTTAGCTATTAGTTCTTCACTTATCACGACTTTTTTCATGTTACCACCTGTACTATTTATATTATCTCAGAAGTAAATATTAGTTCATTCATAAAAATAGGTATTTCTTAAGCGAAATAACCTATTTTTATGATAAGTATCATCATCTTAAAGATATAACGTCACAAATTGATAACCAATATATCCAGTTATGCCAACAATTCCTAAGATCATTAAGAAATGCAAGAATAATAACCAGAAATACTTTTTACGAAATTTGGTATACCTTGTTTCTATGTTCTTAGAATAGTTTTCTAATTTATTAATCATGACATTAGGGTCAAAAATATTATTAATCTTATAAGTCTTCTTAAATCCTTTTCTTCTACTTTTTAGTAAATGGGTTCTCAATTTCTTTTGCTGACCCTGAAAGTTAGTTTTAATCTTCTTAAACTCTTTTGAGATGTAGCTTTCCGCATTAGCACCCATATTACGTAAAGTTTCAAAGTAGGTTTTTAGAATCATTTTGTATAGGATTAATATTATTGTTAAATAGACTAAACTAATAAGTAGATTATGGTATAAAGGATTATCAATCATCTGATAATGGGAGGTAAAATACTTTCCTATAAAAGGGATAGTTTCTAAGAATTTCACTTTACGGGTTATTATCATCCCTATTGCACTAACAATGATTGCTATATAAGCAAAGATGAAGCGAATCTTCTTAATCTTTTTCCGATTAACTTTAGAGGTTTTTTGTAACATTTTACTTTGTTCAAAATCTATATGTTCGCGGAATTCCTTTTCCCAGAACTTTAATAAGTCCTTTATTACTTTTTTCTTAAAACCTGGTGAATGCTTCCGATCTTTAAGAAAATCACCAAGCGCTCGGGTTTGTTTTACTTTTTTATGATAGAAGCTTACTTGTTCAATCGTATCAATCTCAGAGTGAAAATTCTTTTCAAAATAAGGATTAAAATCAGTATAAACTTTCAGTTTCTTCTCGAAAGTTTCTCTTGCCAGTGGGTCTAGTTCAAGATTATTCTTCTTGAACATTAGCTTCACCCTCCTCTCCAAGGGCAGATAAAATGGTACTTACCTTAGGGTGGTCGCTATAATTACGATTTAGATATTCTAATAAAACATCAACACATCCAGCTTCAAGTTTACCAGCTGAAACTAGTTCACTTAAATAGGATTCTCTTCCATAATCATTAACCAAAAAACTATAGATTAACTCAATGATGAAGTCCTCAGTCACAATGACATTATTCAATGCTTGATTTAAACTACAAATTTTACCAGCACAAGTCTTCTCTAATAAATCTTGAAACTCTTGTGTTGTTAAGACTTTATCATTACCATTTTCATCAGTTAAGAAATAAACCGGGAGCATTATCCGCAAGAAAGTTTCATAAACTGATTCATTATCCAATAACTGAATATTCTGCACACTAAGAAAATCAAATGTATCAATGATATACATAGCTACATAAGGGTTTCGTTCTAAAGTAGGAAGGAAATTAACATCCTTCAGGGTTGCCGCAATTAATTTGTACTTAAATGGTAAATCCACACTTAATTTTTCCATCAAGGGTCCATAAAGTTCCTGATACTTAATGACAAACTTAGCTACTACTTCTAACTTATTGTTTAAACTTTCATTATTTAATTGATACAACTCATAAAATAACCCTGCAGTATCTTTAGTGTCAAAATCCTGCTTTAACTGTAAAATGATACTTTCGATATTTTCATCACTTAAGATGTTATCACCAGATAACACTGATTTTAACCAATTGTTTACTACTAAGTAAATCTTGATGTTCTCATTAGCACTAATTAACTTAATCTTAAAGTTTTCATCTGTTGTTTCAGAAATTATTTCGTCAAAATCTTCATTGAACTGTTCAATTAATTCGTCAGCACTCATGGAAGTAATATCTATATCATTATTATTAATCCAAAGGATAATACCTCGATACGGTATTATCTCTTGAAGTTCTTCATTCTCACATGATCTCGGATTACTTAGATAACTAGTTAAATAAGGATATCTACCACTACCGGGAGTGAGTGTGCATTCAGTTTCTGCCTTTTGTTCATAATTACTTAGTGTTTGTGGTAAATCAGTTACAATATCATAATAATCTTTAATTTGGTTTATATCGACTACTTCCATGAATGTTGAAACGGAAGTTGTGGCTGATACCACGGGTTCAGCTGAATTAACTATATTTCCAATTTGGGTAAAAGGTGGGGGATATTTTAATATTAGATTGGTACTAATATCATCCTTAGTCGCAAAATCTAGAAGATAAAATGGTAAGAATAATAAAGAGATAATAACATAGAACCTGATAGTCGCGATGATAGCTCCTAAGAAATGATTAAATTTACCTAATTTATAGTTAACTTTTTCCTGGAGGAGTTTTTTCTGGATAAACTTGATAATTATACCTAAGATAAAATATGCTCCAACAAACGCCACAATTGTACAAAACATCATAATGAAAGTGTTTAAATAGGGTATGTTCTGTAAGAAACTTAGCTTTTTAATAGAATTATGAGTAAAAGGTAGTTTATATACCCATCGTGATAGTGGTCCACCAAGATAATACACAACTATAAATGGTATATATATCCTAATAAGCTTGATAATTTCTACTGTAGCTCCAGTTATATAACCCATGATCATCATGGCGACGAGAATCATGATAAATATAACATCAAAATCTAGGGTTAAATACAAGTAAATCCCCCCTCAGCTTATATCTCAATTAATTAAATATATTATACCAAAGTAAATTAAAAGATAAAAGAAAAAATGTTGAATAATGTTGGCTTAATTGACTTTTTAGGAGATAATTGCTAAAATTGAGATAATTCAAATAACGGGTGAAAGTATGAGAAGTAAGATTATTCCCATTTTAACTAGTATAGTCTTCGCGATTTTTCTTATTAGTACTACAGTAAAAATAACCCTTAATTTCCGTCCACTTTATTATTTTGATATTAATTACTTGAAAATAACAGAAGAAGTCAATATGGATAAAGCAGATATAAAAAGAAACTATGATGTCTTAATCGATTATCTTCAACCTTCATATAAAGGTGAATTAGAATTCCCCAGTTTACCAATGAGTGAAGCCGGTAGAATCCACTTTATCGATGTTAAAAATATCTTCATCTTCTTTGAATACTTAATGTGGATTACCTTATTTATCTCATTAGCAGGTATCATCTATTTAGTAATTCAAAAGAATTACATCGTCTTTAAATATACAGCGATTATGTTATTTGCTTTACCAATAATCTTTATAATCCCCTTCTTAATTGACTTCAATTTCGTTTTTACTCTCTTCCATAAAATTGCCTTCACAAATGATTACTGGCTCTTTGATCCTGATACAGATCCAGTCATCTTAATTTTACCCGAGCGATACTTTATGCATTGTGCCTTACTCATGCTAATACTTGTAACAATCTATAGTGCCATTTTAGTATTCTTATATCGCTTCTTAGTAACAAGATATATAAAAAGCAAAGGTGCTGAAAACTAATTTTCAGCACCTTTATTTATTACATCATATCCATATTGTTCATGTTAGGAGTTGCTTTTTCTTCTTTAGGAATATCAACAACTGCTGCTTCAGTAGTTAAGAAGCTAGATGCGATACTTGCAGCGTTTTGTAAAGCAATCCGGACAACCTTTGTAGGGTCAATGATACCAGATTCAAACATGTTGACAAAACGATCATTGAGAGCATCATAACCCATACCAGGTTCAAGTTGTTTTAAGCGATAAACAACAACAGAGCCATCTAAACCTGCATTTTCTGCAATTTGTCTTACAGGTGCTTCTAAAGCTTTAAGCACGATGTTTACTCCAGTCTTTTCATCGCCAGTAGTTTCAATCGCCGCTATCTTATGATATAAGTTCATAAGTGCTGTACCACCACCAGCAACAATACCTTCTTCAACAGCAGCTCTGGTTGCATTGAGAGCATCTTCAATCCGTAGTTTACGTTCTTTTAGTTCTGTTTCAGTAGCAGCACCAACTTTAATTACGCCGATACCACCAGCTAATTTCGCTAAGCGTTCTTGTAGTTTTTCTTTGTCATATTCTGATGTGGTTTCTTGAATTTCGCTTCGAATTTGGTTGATCCGCGCTTGAATCTTATCAGGGCTACCAGCACCTTCAACAATCGTTGTATCATCTTTAGTTACGATTACTTTGCTGGCTCGACCTAATTGCTTGATTGTTGTTTGTTTTAACTCAAGACCTAAATCACCCGTAATGAATTCTGCACCAGTTAATACTGCGATATCTTCCAATAGACGTTTACGACGGTCACCAAAACCTGGTGCTTTTACAGCTACTGATTGGAAACTACCTCTTAATTTATTAAGAACTAATGTAGCTAATGGTTCTTGTTCGACATCTTCAGCGATGATTAAGAGTGGTTTCGCTTCTGTAACGATTTTTTCTAGGAGTGGAAGAATTTCTTGGAGATTACTAATCTTATGATCAGTAACTAAAATATAAGGATTATTTAATTCCGCAATCATCTTATCAGTATTAGTTACCATATATGGTGATAGATAACCGCGGTCAAATTGCATACCTTCAACAACTTCAAGTTCTGTTTCTAATCCACGGGATTCTTCAAGGGTAATAACACCTTCATTACCAACCTTTTCCATTGCTTCAGCGATTAGTTTACCAACTTCTTCATCGCCTGCACTAATTGCGGCAACTTGGGCAATCTCATCCTTGCTTTGAATTTTGCGGGAAATATTCTTTAATTCTTCAACTGCAACTTTAGTTGCTTTTTCAATCCCGCGACGAACAATCATTGGATTAGCACCAGAGGTGATGTTCTTTAATCCTTCTTTAATCATCGCTTGGGCTAATACTGTTGCTGTAGTTGTACCATCACCAGCGATTTCATTTGTTTTAATCGCTGCTTGAGCAACTAATAATGCCCCCATGTTTTCATATTTATCTTGTAGTTTAATTTCCTTAGCAATTGTAACACCGTCATTGACAATCATTGGGGCGGAGTAACTTTGTTCGAGAACAACGTTACGACCCTTAGGTCCTAATGTCACTTTGACGACATCCGCAAGTTTATTCACGCCATCAAGCATTTTACGGCGGGCTTCTTCACCAAAACGAATATCTTTAGACATTTCCAACTTCTCCTTTCATTATCCTATTACTGCTAAAATATCTTTTTCATCAACGATTAAATATTTCTTACCATCAATCTTTGTCTCTGTGGCTGCATATTGGGAATAGATAACCCGATCGCCAACTTTGACATCGAAACTTTCACGTGTGCCGTCTTCAAGTTTTTTACCCGTTCCTAGGGCAACTACAGTAGCAATGTTCTTATCTTCATTCACATTGTCTGGCAAAATAATACCACTTTCAGTTTTCTTTTCGACTTCTACTTTTTCGAGTAAAACTCTTTGTCCTAAAGGTTTAATCATGTCCATACCCTCCTTTGATTTTGTTAGCAATCATTAGGTTTGAGTGCTAATTACATATAATATTATACATACTTATTTTATTTTTGCAAGTAGTTTTTATGCATTTTTTACCATTTAATTTCTTAAAAACCTCAAAATACTTAAATAATTTAACTGTTAATTTATGCGGATTTTTGCATAAATTTAAAAGATAACTACACCTTGCGACGAAGATATTACTTTACCATGCGTCGTCTCATAACGACCTGGTTTATGGAAAACTAATATAGCATGACCATCATTCAATTCAACACCTTGGATTTCTTTAGTATTTATAATCTTTTTTATAGGTAATCCCTTAGAATCGTCAGGTAAGTTAGCGGTTTTACCAATTACCGCATAAGCAAAACTTTCCTCTTGTGGTTTAACGCCGTGGTTGTACCATAATTTGAAAACTTCACCTTGAACCTCTATGTCTCCATAAGAGCGATTATTGCGATTCCAGTTACCAGTCACTTTACCCGCAAATAAATGTAATGGTTTGTCACAAAGATTATAATAAGCAAAGCCACCATTAATAATTGGCTTTTTATCTGTAATTAACATCTCATTTGCGAGTGGTTTACCATTATAATTGTGATCTTTTAAGAAACATTGATCAATGGTACTTACAACTGCTTTTTCATTATTTGCTGTTAAACCAGTTCCTAAGACTATCATCCCTAAATCAAAAGTGATAAAACTCATATAAACTTCTAAACCATCATGAGTCATTAACTGATACATTGCCCCAAATTTACCATCACTTAAACCACCACAATGATCATTAGTACCAGGGATTCTAAACCATGATTGATAACTTGAGGTATGTTCTAAGAGTTCAGTATCAGTTTCTACATAAGCAGTTGTTCCAGGATAGAAACAATGATCCCATAAAGGATTTATTTCATAATACTCCTCACCACTAGCCATATAACACGTACAAGAACCAAAGAAATGGTTATATGCTAGATAATTCTCAAAGTTTGCGCACTCTGTACCCATAATCTTTGTATTACTTCCCTTAGCGGACATATAAAAACCTTTGCGATGATGAGTTAGAGTGAGGGAATCAGGAAAATATCTCGTATCAATGAGGGTATTTTCTTTTCTTTGTAAACTATCATAATAAGCTTGTAATTCCGCTTTCTTCGTTACTTCCTTCGTTCTTAAGAGTTTTTCCACAACTTCCCTTAAATTGCTTTTTGGGATACCCCGCCGCGAGATTTCTCTTCCTACTGTTAGGTAATCTTGTCCATCTATATGAGTAAAATAACGTTGTCCATATAAAACAAAATCACAGAATAAATCAATTTTCTCTTGGGGTAGTTGATATGGTGTATCAGTAAGAAGGACTACGAGGTCGCTCACCGCTTCACAAAAAGCACGACCATAACCACCAGACTGTAACATCGCACCATGTTGATGAAAACTATAATCTTCCTTTATGCCTTCCACATCACCATGAGCGATATAGATTTCTCTTGCGAAGCGATTAACAGCACGCTTTAATAACTCCGTATCATTTTCAAACATCGCATAATAAATTGTGCCCCACACACCCCAGGTGAGATTAGCTCCTCCCCATTGATATTCGATTCTTTGATTATGACTCATCGAACCGCGGCGGAAAATCCTTAAGACACCTTCGCGTAAATCACCTTTTATATATTCATTTAAAGGAATGGCAATACGCGCTAACCGCTGTGGTAAACCAATTTCATTCCACCACCAATTCGGATGAATAAAATCATGATTGGTCCACCAAGTTAAAGCACGTAAAATCTTTTCTCTCGTATCAACTTCTTCCCTTAAGTGCTTAAGCCCAAGGTAATAAATAATATCAATTATTCTTTGCATATGCATTAGAGTTTTCCATCCAGATAAATCTGGTTGTTCTAAGGAAACATCTGACCAGAAAAGGGTGTGATCTTTAGCTTCTTGTAATTTATCTAAAAGATTGCGAGCTTTCTTAGTTAATTCATCTTCAACGTTAAGCGTTAATCGTTCTCTAAAGATACTTTCTAGATAACGTTTAACTAAAATTTCCATAATTGGTCTCCTTTTCTAAATTAATCAGTCATATTATATCATTATCTAAAGTAAAGTAAACCTAAATAAAAAAAGAACTTCATTATGAAGACATAATGAAGCTTAATACTTGTTCTTTACAAAGAAAAGGAATGATTGTAACTCGTTCAATAAATCGACATCATAAACATAGACATTTCGTGAAACATGTAAGCTTACTGATGAGAAGTTGAAGATACCTCTGATACCGCATTTTTCTAAGCGTTCTGCGATTTCATTGGCAGCTTGAGGTGGTACTGATAAAATCGCTATGCGAATCTTATTCTTCGTAATAATTTCTTCTAATAGATCAATATGGAGTACTTCAACACCACTAAATGTTTTACCAACAATTTCTGGATTAATATCGAAAGCATAGGCTATCTTTATTGGGTTCAATGTATTTTGGGATTGTGACTTCATCACATTATATTGGAGAAAGGCTTTACCTAGATTACCAACACCAATTAAGACACATTTTTCGACATTATTTAAATCGAGAAAATCATTTAATGCATATAATACTTTACTTACCTCATAGCCATAACCCTGGCGTCCTAATTCTCCTATATATGAAAAATCACGACGAATTGTGGCTGGATCGATTTTGAGGATATCACCGAGTTGAGATGATAGGACCCGTTGAATTCCTTGTTCATGTAAGCTTTCGAAACAGCGACGATAAAAAGGAAGTCTTCTAACTGTAGCTTTAGGAATCTTGTACATCATTACACCACCTTTAACAATTTTTTCACAATGTTTATTATAATATATCATTAATTAAGAAATTTGTAAATAAATAAACTTTTTTTGTCAAAAAACTTTGTATTTTAAAATATTTTTATCCATGATACAATAAATGCGGTGATAATAATGATTGTCCTTAATGTCAAGAATCTAACTAAATACTACGGTTCCGATTTAATTCTTAATAATATCAATCTTACCCTTACATCCACCGATAAAATGGCTATTATAGGTAGAAATGGTGCTGGTAAAAGTACCTTAGCAAAGATAATATGTGGTTTAGAAGATTATGATCAAGGTGAAATATATATTGCCGCGGGAATGAAACTTGGGTATTTCTCACAAGAGAGCACATTAAATTCGGAACTAACCATCTTCGAAGAACTTCAAACTGTTTTCCAGAAACAATTGAATCTAAAAGACCAACTTCAAACTCTTGAAAAACAAATGAGTGAGGGTAAAAATATTGATTATGATTTCTATACGAAATTATTATTAGAATATGAGGAGCAAGGTGGTTACCTTTTTGAGTATCAGATTGAAACGATGTTAAATAAATTTGGTTTCCAAGGTCGGTTTACGGAAAAGGTGAGCCACTTAAGCGGTGGCGAAAAAACGAGATTAGCTCTGGCTAAATTACTACTAGATCAACCTGATATCTTAGTCTTAGATGAACCAACCAATAATCTTGATTTAGAAACATTAGAATATTTAGAAAGTTTCTTAAAAACATACAAGAATAGTATCATAATGATTAGCCATGACCGCTATTTTATTAATCAAATTGCTAATGCAATATATGAAATTGAGTTAACAGAAGGCTCTTTATACCAAGGTAACTACGATTCTTATTTAGAGGAAAAGGATAGGCGTTACCAAAGTCAGAAGAAACAATATGAACTTCAACAGAAGTTAATTCAAAAGGAACAAGAATTTATTAATAAAAATATCGTCAGGGCTAGTACAACGAAAAGAGCGCAAGCAAGACAGAAGAAATTAGAGAAACTAGAACTAATCAAAAACCCAAAAATTGATGCGAAAAATATCAACCTCAAATTTGATATCAATAGCGATACGGGAAATATTGTTCTTGAAGTAAATGATCTAGCAATCGGTTATGATAAACCTTTTGTGGAACATATTAACTTTCTCATTGAGAAAGGGGAAAGAGTAGCGATTTTAGGTTCTAACGGTACTGGTAAGTCAACTTTATTAAAAACGCTAAATCAAGTAATCCCGCAGTTAAAGGGTAGAATTCGTTATGGCGCGAGAGTTGAAATAGCCTATTTCGATCAGGATTTAGCCTTATTAAATAGTGATAAGACCGTGCTTGCAGAGATTTGGGATGAACATCCAGCGATGTTAGAAAAAGATATCCGTAAGCACTTAGGTAACTTCCTCTTTACTGGTGATGATGTTTATAAAGTAATTCGTAGTTTAAGTGGTGGCGAAAAGGTAAGATTAGCCTTAGCGAAATTAGCATTACTAAATGCTAATTTTCTCATTCTTGATGAGGTTACCAATCATTTAGATATCTTAAGTCGGGAAGTATTAGAATCGGAATTACTAAACTTCCCTGGCACAATCCTCTTTGTAAGCCACGACCGTTTCTTTATAAAGAAGCTTGCGACTAGAGTATTTGCAATCCGAAATAAGAGACTAATCCAATATAATGGCGATTATGAGTATTATCTTGAAAAGAAACAACAAGAAGAACTCCCTGAAGTCGAAGAAAAAAAGACTTCAAATAATAATTATGAATTACTGAAACGTATAAGGAATGAGCAAAAAAGGCAAGAAAAGCTAATTGCCCAACTAGAATTAGATATTAAGCAATTAGAACAAGAAATAAGTGAACTACTAAGTTACTCCCAAACAGAGGAAGTATACTCAGATTATAAAAAAGCCCAAGAGGTTCATCAACTCATTGAAACTAAGCAACAAGAACTAGATGAAAAGATTCATACTTGGATTGAGTTAATGGAATAAACAGTGATAACCATCACTGTTTATTATTATTGTCAAAAATTAGATGATTATCTAATTCTTTGGTTGACATTTAATGTTTTGACACATATAATATAATCATCAATAATCGATCTGGAGGCATTTATGAGTATTAAACTATTAAAACGTAAAGACTTTTCCTTATTAATCTTCGGCAAACTTTCCTCCCTCTTAGGAAGCAACATGTTGCAGTTCGCCTTATCATTATATGTCCTATCCTTAACAGAAAGTGCAACCATCTTTGCTTCAATTCTCTCCATCACCATTTTTCCTAGATTACTCCTCTCGCCCATTGCTGGCGTGTTTGGTGATTGGTTTGACCGAAAAAAGAGCATCATCATACTTGACTTAGTTAATGGGATTATTATTGGTGTTTTTGGCATAATCTATTTCTTTAATGGTGAATTAAACTTACTTTCCATATATATCTTTGTCATCCTCTTAGAAATTACTGAGATTTTCTATCATTCTTCGATGAGTGCTGTTATCCCCAGTATGGTAGAAAAAGATGATTTATTGGAAGCTAACTCTATTAACTCCTTTGTCATGCATATAGGTCAATTAATCGCACCTACTATCGCTGCTCTCATATATGGAAGTTATGGTATCTTTACCTTATTTGTGATTAATGCGGTTAGCTTTGTAGGAGCCAGTTTAAGTAAAATAGGCATTAGTATTCCGAAAACCAATAATGGAGATAAAAATTTAAACTTGAGCACCTTTAAAACGGACTTCATCGAAGGGATGAGAATCATCCGGAGTAACGAGTTTATAAAGACAGTTATTAGTCTAGCTTCCATCATTAACTTCGTCATTTCACCTCTCTTCTCAATAGGACTCATCTTCGTAATTAAACAAATCCTTAAAGCTAGTGACTTCCAATATGGCTTATTTCAAATGACTTATGCTTTGTCCGCCATCATCGCACCGCTATTCGCGGGTGCAGTGATTAAAAGAATTAAATTTGGCAAAATCTGTTTTATTGGTTTCATAAATATTTCGCTTTTAATTCTTATAATGTCATTGGTTCCTTCGGATATCCTGATAAATAACTTCGAACCTAATGGATTTCCATATATTATTCTTTTGGTACTTACCTTTATCATGGGAATAATCATTGTAATTGTGAATATCGCAATCGGCACGATATTCAATCAAATTGTACCACTAGAAGCAATGGGTAGAACTTCTACTGTATTATCACTTGCAGTTACCATCTTAATTCCCTTAGGTCAAATGATTTTTGGTTTCCTCTATGACTATTTAGCCCCAAGCTATGTTATAATTATTTGTGGATTAATCCTTTTAATCACGATGTTAAGATATAAAACAGCTCTATTTAAATATGATGCGATGGGAGCGAATAGTAATGAAGTTTCTGTTTAATCAAGAAGTAAGTAAATTATATGATTTTCTGATGTTTCCTAAGTTATTAAATAAAGAGATTTACGATGACATAGCTCAAATTGATGATTATATTGATAAGGAATTTGAAGCGTTGTTGGCACGATATTCTGATATCCTCTCACCTTACGCAAAAGAAATCAATCTCTTTTATACTAAGAATATATTTTATGCAAATTTTATTGAACAAATTCTCACCAAAGATAAGCTACTAACATACACTGATCCTCATGAATTTCTGGATTTCTTATTAACCTTATCAAGTAATCAAGTTAAACAGATATTCGTCAAATCACTATTAAAACAAGAAAAAGATAATCCTAACATAAATGAATTAATTAATGAAGTCATGAGCAGTAATGAAAAGATAATGAATCTAATTAATGACTTGTTAATTGATTCCTCTGTAAAATGGAATCTATATTTAATCATCCAAGAGCCAGAAAAATACCTTAACATCTATGTAAACCTCATGAAACAACTCTATCCCGTATTCTTAGATTATTACCAACACTTTGAAACAAAACTTATTTCCTATGGCAAATTCCTCGAAAACTATCTAAATGAAAAAGGGTCAGTAGGTTTAGAAGAAATCACGCACTCCCTACTTGATAAATCTTTGATTTTAGATGATTATAACGACCTTTTAATCTCCTGCATCTTTCCCTATAGTCTTAGTTTTATCGATCTTACTGATGGGAGAATCATCGTCTGGGGTTTACATATTGAAGATGCTAGTAAGAAGTTAAAAGAAAACTATGATAATCGCTTAAACAACCGCATTCAGGTATTTAAAAACTTAGGTGATAAAACCCGTTATGAAGTATTAAAACTAATCAGTAAAGGGATTACTTCAACAAAAGATATTGCGACAGTTCTAAATGTCTCAAGTGCTACAATATCCTATCACTTAAATGCCTTGCTTGCCGCAAAACTAATCAAAATCTCTACTAATAATCGTAAGTTCAGTTATGAAGTAGATTCTGATGTCATTAATGAAGTATTTCAAGAACTAATCAATGATTTACAATCTTAAGACCTTTTACATAAAGGTCTTTTGTCTTATATAAAATAATAATAGTTTCTTGTATTTTTCCATTAATATATGTATAATATATCCGTATTTAAACTAACAACAAGGAGAGTACTATGAAAATCAAGAATTTGACTGTAAATAGTATCATCGCTGCTTTATATATCGCGATTACAGTATTAATCCAACCAATCGCCTTCACCAATATTCAATTTCGCATTCCAGAAATCTTTAATCACCTGATTGTATACAATAAAAAATATTTCTTTGGTATCATCGTTGGCGTTTTTCTCGCTAATCTCTTTTTTTCACCCCTCTTACCCTATGATTTAATCTTCGGGGTACTGCATACTATTGTGTCATTATGTCTTACAATGGTTATAAGTCGCTTAACAAAGAATATTTGGGCGAGGATGCTTATTAATACAATCATTTTTAGCTTCATGATGTTTATTATCGCGATTGAATTAAATATAGCCCTTGAGTTACCACTTCTAGAATCTTATTTATACTGTGCCTTAGGTGAACTAGCTGTAATGCTTTTTGGAATGCCAGTGATGTATTTATTAAATAAACAATTACCTTTCTCTGAATTAATTGATTAATTTTAAATAATATATAATAAAAATGCTTAAAAATTATTTAAAAACTAATTAAAAATTCCTCAAGTTTAATTTGAGGAATTTATTTTTACTCATCACTTCCTAACAAATCATCAATACTGATTTGTTCCGATAAATTTTTGTATGGTACTTTCGCACTTGGAACAACTTGACGTGAATATTTTAGATGGGAATCTTGGTCATCAAAATAGATATCCGCATTGAAAGCTTTTAGAATATCCATTTTTCTTATTCCACCTAAAAAGAATACTTCGTCGATTCTTACATCCCAATGTCTTAAAGTCCGAATTACCCGTTCATGGGCTGGTGAACTTCTAGCGGTGACAAGGGCGGTACGAATCGGCATCTCATGATCGGAAAATTCACGTTGAATCTTCGAGATGGTTCTTAAGAAATTTATAAATGGACCTTCAGGCAAAGGATTTAACGCGTTGGCTTTTTCATGCTGTGCGAATGCTTCTAAACCTTCTTTCTGATAAATGCGCTCTGATTCATCAGAGAAGATGACCGCATCACCATCAAATGCGATGCGGATTTCTTTATCATTATCATGAAGTTTTTCAGTATTGGGTTTATATTCATAATTATAAATTAATCCAGCCGCAATATTTCCATTAATCGCATCTTGCACATCTTTACCATTAGTTGATAAGAATAACCCAACATTTAAAGCTTTCGCATAGGGAATAATGGAATTACCACTTGTAAGGACAGCCCGAGTAATATCTAAACCATAGTACTCGATTGAATTAAAGAAGCGTAAACTTGAGTTGGCGCTATTCCTACTTAGAATTATTACTTCAACATAGCGTTTATCAGGTTTTAGTTCATTTAATCGCAAGAGTTTTTTTACTAAGCGAAAACCTGGACCAGGTTTTAAGATATCTTTTTCATGTTCAATTTGATACTTAATATATTCATCTAAACCCTTAGTTTCAAAGATTTTTTGTTCGTGGGATAAATCAAAGAGTGCTGTGGAAGAGATTCCTACGACGAGATAATTAGTTAACTCATAAGCCAATATAATCACCCCTAATCATGATTTTATTCTCCATCATAACTTTGCCACGACTAATAACTGTATCTATTGTAAATTCTTCATCTAAGATAACGATATCAGCATCATTACCAACTTTTATCCTACCTTTATTGGGTAACTGAAGTAAGGAGCTAACATTAGTAGTGCCAAATCTTAAAGCATCATCAATCTTATAGCCATTTTTAATAAGTGTGGTGATAGCCTTAATGATACCATCACAACTTTGTATACCAATTTCAATTAGTTTTCCATTTTCATCATAACGAGAGAAACTACCATTACCATCGGAACTAAAAGTGACATGGTCATAATACCTGGGGTCTATCTTACTTAGATAATCAATTAGTTTATCCTTACCATCTACGGTAATATCAATTGTACCACCAATTTTAAGGATTTCTAGAGCTTGATCAAATAAATATTCATTTCTAGTCACATGGGTAGGGACAAAATGCCTAATTGGGATGTCTGTTTCTTTTGCTACATCAAACACTTGCTGTAAACCTTGTTTCTCATCCCCCATGTGTAAAGTGATGATACCACACTTACTACCGAGCATTGATGCCACCCGAACCTGACTCGCAAGCCGTATAAATTCTTCCTTAGTAATGTGGCTTGAGCGATGGTCAGATAAGGCTAGTTTTAAACCAATAATTTCTTCGATAAACGCTATATCTTTATCCACAGAACCAGTAAGTGTTGGTGATGGATATTTGTAGGCACCTGTTAAACAATATGCGGTAAGTCCCGCTTTTTTTAATGCCTTAACTTTACCAAGGAGCCTTTCAATACTTTGCGTTAAATCATCTGTACCCAATACACCAACGACAGTAGTGATTCCCGCTTGTACTAAGTCATTGACCTTCACTTCAGGCGTGCGAGTGTGGAAGCCACCTTCTCCACCACCCCCAGTGATATGAACGTGTTGATCAATGATACCAGGGATTAAATAGAAGCCTTCTTTATCATAGATAATGGCATCAGGATAATTGATGTCAGAGCTTACCTTTACTATCTTTTCAACACAGATAAGAACATCACATTTTCCTAAATATTCAGGTGCATATACATGGACATTCTTGATAAGTCTAAACATAATCAGTACCTTTCATAAGTAGGGTTAGTATCTATATTATAAAACGTCTTATTGTAGTTTTCAATTAAAGTCGAATAAATTAGGTACCAAAGAAAAAAGCATAAGAGTTTTATGCTTTTTTTAGATAATTAGGGGGATATTTAACCCACATTTTGGACAAGTTTGATGCACAGAACCATAAGTACGGTCAATCACAAGGGTCTTACATTCAGGGCAGTAAGTATTACGATCTTCATAGGGAATATTACCGACATAAACATAATACAAATATTTTTCAGCCACTTCTTGTGCTTGTTTCATAAAGTTAACTGAAGTGGGCGGATTTGTCATTTTATAATTAGGATAGTAACGACTTAAATGTAAAGGTATATTTTTATCAACACTCGCTATAAATTTTGCAATATTTTCAATTTCAGTTAAATTGTCATTTTCGTTAGTAACGATTAATGTAGTTATCTCAATAAAACAGTTTGCATGGGCTAGTTTAATAGTTTCTAAGACTGGTTCTAAAGATGCTTTACAAACTTTTTGATAATAGTCATTACTAAAAGCT
This sequence comes from Bacilli bacterium, assembly GCA_012516175.1. Lineage (GTDB taxonomy): Bacteria > Bacillota_I > Bacilli_A > Haloplasmatales > Haloplasmataceae > JAAZCR01. The sequence continues at coordinate 11,013 of JAAYWZ010000141.1, read as the reverse complement.
TTCAAATCAATATTCATGGCATCAATATAAGGTAATAATTCTTTTAATGGTTCAGGATTGATGTAACCATTGGTAATTAAGACAACATCTTTATCTTGTTTTGTTTCCTTTAAGAGTTTTGCACAATCATAAATATACTCAAACCAAACGAAAGGCTCATTATAGGTAAAGGCGATTCCAATGTTATGTTCATGTTTCATTACTAATTTAACTAATTCTTTGGGGCTAATTAATCTTGCATAAACGTCTTGTTGGGAGAGTTCGTAATTCTGACAAAAATCACACCGCATGTTACATCCATAAGTTGAAACACTTAAAATATAGGAACCTGGCTTATAATGATACAATGGCTTCTTTTCGATTGGATCAAGGGCTAAGGCCGTGACTTCACCATAATTTAATGATATTAATTCATTATTTATATTAATGCGAGTCCGACAAAAACCACGTTTACCTAAAGGGATTAAGCAATCATGGGGGCATAGTTTGCATAATACTCGATCATCAACGGTTTCCCAATAACGGGCTTTATATTTCATGCCTCAATCCACCTTCAACATGGCGCTCGACAGTGAACTTTTCAATCTCAAAATGTTTGTTTGGATCAATCCCTGCTTTATTACAGGCTATTGTTATTTGTTTGGCAATGGTATCTACACCCTCTAAATCTGGTAATAATAAACCACGTTTTCTTCCTTGTGTGACAATGATACCGTAAATTTTGGGGTCTAGTTCATCAATGCTTGCTTTGGTGGGTTCACTTAGCACATCAACGCTAATTTCAACATCATATAACTCATCTTCAGTCAATTTAGGAAACCGAGGATCTTGAAAAGCTGCTTCATAAGTATTCTGAATAATCTCATGAGCAATTGAAAAAGTAGTAGGTAAAAAGGTCCCAATGCAGCCTCTTAAACTACCTTCCTTCTTTAACGAGACAAAAACGCCTTTTCGATTATTAAGCATTTCTTCAGGCAAGTCTTTAGGAACTTCCATTAATTGTTTATGTTTAAAATAGTAATGTAAACTTCTTCTTGCAAGTTTCACATAATCATCGGAGTTATTATATTTCTTTTGGAAACTTTGGAGATGATTTTCCTTTAATTTTAAATAGAGATTCTCATCCGCATATGATTCAAACCTAGCTACCGCATATCCCACACCAAATGGTGCTTCATATGATAAAATCTTTCCCTTAAATTTACCTAAAACCCCTAATAAAATTAATATCGAACGATACCCACATTCACCTGCTTCTTCAACATCCTTTTTATTCATATTAAAAATTTCTTCAGTGTTACCAGCTTCTAAATATTTGATAATCGTCTCATCAAAAAGCTTACCTTTTGGTGAATAAGCATATGGTCCATCATGAGCTAATCGATGGGATAAATCTCCGCTCGCAATCACGACAACTTTGCGATTAATTTCTTTAACTGCTTCTCTGATAAGTAAACCAAACCGATATAAATCTAAACAACTAATCATCCCATAAGTGATATGTACGAGTTTGAATTCTTGATAAAACTCATTCACAAAGGATAATGGTACGATACTACCGTGATCTAACTCATATTGACGGTTATAATACTTTAAGAACTTTTTCGTGATACCAACTGTTTGGATATTTTGTGCTGTAGCCTTATCGATGATTAACTTCGTAAGTTCTAAGTCTATATCATATGACAAAGTCACATTTGGGGCACCAAATTGACGCAGATTACCAGAGATTGTTCCTTCAAGACTAAGCGCAATTGCATCACTAAATAAAGGACCATGGGATGTGATGATGATTATTGTATCGGGTTGTATGGTTTTTATTTCTTGGGCAATAAATCGACAAGAGTCAATCGTCTTTTGGACTTTTTGTGTATCTGTTTTTCCGACCTCATAAATCATAATTGGTGGATGTGGCATCAAATAATACCCAGCCATGTTATCCCTCCTTAATAATCATTATAACATGATTAGTTCAAAAATACTATGTATATCGAGAAAAACAAAAAGTAGGGAGATTATTTCCCTACTTTTTTACTGACTGAGTTTAACTTGGGAACGATAAATATTGGCGTAAATCCCATTATTGATAATGAGCTCTTCATGACTACCTTCTTCAAACTTCTTACCATTATGAAGAACGATAATCTTATCGGCATTCTTAATCGTACTTAACCGGTGGGCAATAATGATTACTGTACGACCTTTCGCTACCACATTAAGTGCATTTTGAATCATCTCTTCTGTTTCTGTATCGATATTAGCGGTAGCCTCATCCATAACGAGAATTGCTGGGTTATATAATAAAACTCTCGCAAAGCTAATTAACTGTTTCTCGCCTAGAGAGAGGTTACCTCCACCTCTTGTTACTTCATGGTGAATGCCATCTTCAAACTTATCGATGAGTTTTTTCCCACCAATTTTAACTAGTACATCATATACTTCTTCATCCGATACATCTAAGCCAAACTTCACATTAGATGCGATAGTACCTTTAAAGAGAATTGGTTCCTGGAGGATGATGCCGATATGTTGCCGGTAGGTCCGCTTAGGATATGTATTGATATCTACTCCATCAACAGTGATTCTCCCCACATCAGTGGGTTTTAGATCATAGAAGCGCAATAATAAACTCATTAAGGTAGATTTTCCACTTCCTGTTTGCCCTACGATTCCAACCATTTCTCCCGCATTGATATCGAGATTAATACCCTTTAAGACATACTCTTTTTCATTATAGGAGAACCAGACATTTTCAAACTTAATATCACCACGATAACGAGGTATTGGGTATAACTCTGTATCTTCTGCCTGTGAATCGATAATGGTAAATAGTCTTTCTGCTTTAACAATGGAGTGTTCAATATTACCAACATCACGGAAAAGAATAGTAATAGGATCAATTAATTTTAATAAGTATTCATTATATGCATAGATTAATCCAGCTGTAATCGCTCCATAAGGTAGGTGGAAGTAGTTCCAACCAAAGTATAGTACAACAAAGGCAGTAACGAGTTGTCTTAAGAAGTTGATCATATTCCACCCTAAACTTAAGTGGAGTTTAACTTCTTTAATATGCTCACCCATAAACTCTTTATTTAAATCATCAAAGCGCTTTGCCGTATGTTTTTGGTGATTAAAGATTTGAATAATGGAAATCCCATTGATGATTTCATTTAGATTTGCGGTTATCAAAGAGTTTAATTCATTAACTTTGGTCGCAACTTTTCTAATTCTACTTACAAAGAACTTTAACCAGAAATAGACTAGCGGATATATTACAAAAGAGATTAAGGCAAGTCTCCAATCGAGATAAAACATCCCAATATAGGCAAAGATGAAACTCATTGTTGCTGTAATAACTAAGTTAACCGTGGTTTGAAACAACGATGTAATACCACCTACATCATGAACAATGCGGTTACTTAACTTACCAGCAGGTTCCTTTTCAAAGTAATCAATCGGAATACTTTGAATTCTCTTAACCGCATCTAGTCTTGCGTCTCTCGTCACATTGATGGTTATAGTGGCAGAAGTAATTCTTTGGATATAGTTAACTATTATCGAGAGAAAGAAACGGACAAACAACAAGATGATTAATACTTTTAGAATCGGTACTGAGGGAGAATAAAAGTCTCTAACCTGTTCTTTATTTAATAAAGTTATTGTATAGGTATATTCTTCACCATTAACATTTATTATTAATGTATTACCATTAATAGTTTTTTTACCATTAACGATGTGAGCATCAGTTAGATAAAATTTATTATTATGCATAAAGATGGATGCTTCACCTAGAACCACATCATCGTCGTCCACATAACGCTCTTGTTTATAAAATTTGCCATCGTACATAACAGTATATTTATCCGATGCTTGAACTTCTACCCATGGCTTTTCAATACCCATGAGATGTTCATCAAGAATCTCTTTAACAATTAATGGTGATACCATATTAAGTACTTGTCCTAAGAGTATCATCGCTAAACTGATGAATAAATACTGCTTATATCTTTTAACATAACGCCAAACTTTCTTTAATGTTTTCATTTACAACCCCTACTTCTCCATATTTTGCTTATCATATTGGCGACGGTACCACCCATTTAACTTCAACAACTCTTCATGGGTACCCTTCTCGATAATGCGACCTTCTGAGATGACTAGGATTTGATCAGCTTCGCGAATCGCTGAAAAGCGATGTGCGACAATGATATTGGTTTTACCCTTGCGGTATTCTTTAAGATTTCTTATGATGGTTGATTCTGTCTCAGCATCAACAGCACTTAAAGAATCATCAAGAATTAAGATTTCAGGATTCCTTACCATCGCTCGCGCAATAGATAGACGTTGTTTTTGCCCACCACTTAGTGTCGTTCCCGATTCACCAACAATCGTATGTAGGCCTTCTGATAGATATGGTAAATCCTTTTGGAAATCCGCAAACGTAATCGCTCTTTGTACTTCTTCCATAGGAGCATCGGGATTTCCAACTAAGATGTTTTCATCCACACCTCGTCTAAATAAGATATGCGATTGTGGCACATAACCAACAAGATTGCGTAAATCTTCAACTTTAAATGATTCGATGGGTTCGCCATCAATGTAAATGTCTCCTTGAGTGACATTAAACTCTCTCAAAAGTTGTCTGATAATCGTCGACTTACCCGCTCCCGTAGGACCAACAATCCCGATGGTTTCGCCCTTCTTTATGGTAAACGATATATTATTAATGACATTATGTTTATCAAATGGATATTTGAAAGAAACATTTCTAAACTCAATCGTGTCAAAGTCAATAATATGTTTTGAATGCTCGTCATCTTTGACTTCTGCTTCTTCATTAAGAATTTCATTATAGCGGTCATTCGAGATAATCGCATTGTTTACTGCGTTAAATACATTACTTAATGAAATAATTGGGGCATATAACATCCCTAAATATGTAGTAAAAGTAATTAAATTACCTACTGAAATATCTTGATTAATCACAAGATAAGTACCATAAGCAAAGGCAATAAAATAACATAATGAGTATACTAAATCAAATAAGGGACCAAAAATCGATTCAAATTTAACAATTTTACGCCATGATTTAATATCAGTCAACAGGGCTTTTTCTAAGTTAGCATAATCGGTATCTTCTTGCACATAAGCTCGAACAACTTTTACTCCTTCAATACTTTCAAGCACTTTTTCAGTCATAGCCGAATAAATAACACGATGCGTCTTATAGTACTTCCTCATATGGTTCAGAATCCGCATCAAAATAAAAAAAGCGATGGGCATGATTGTGACTGACGCTACAGTTAAGCGCCAACTAATTGTAATCACCATGGCTCCCACAGTAAATATTAATAATGAGCCATTATAAACCAATTCTTGAAGAAGTGTTGTGGCGGCTGTTGTAATATGTTGCATATCATTGGATATACGACTGATAAGTTCACCTTTAGTGTACTTTTCATATACTTTAGCATCTAAGGAGAAGAGTTTGTTTAAATATTTTTTCCGTAGTTCATATGATAGTTGTTGACCTTCTCTGTTAATCATAAAATGGTAAGCATAGTTACTACCATATCTGATTACCGCAAATAAGATAAGTAAGATTACATAGACCCAGAATTCATGCGTTTTCATTGAACCACTCGCAATGAGGTCAATGATGGTACCGAGAATGTTTGCTGGGAAGATTGCAAGGAAACTTAAGATAATTAATAAGAAAAACATTATTAAGTATTTTTTCCATTCTTGTTTAAAGAACCAAAATAGATTTCGATATACTCTAAGCATTACCCACCACTTCATTTCATTATAATACAAATAAGTAATATCATAACTTTGGTAATAAATCAATAAAGAAACATAAAAAGTTTTCAAAATATTTTTTCTAGATATAATTAAGAAATTTCCATCTCGAAAATAATGCTGACATAACTCAAAAAAAAGATATCACCTTAACTTGAAAAGGTGATATCTTTGAAATAATCGAGCATAAACAGTTACTCGATGTCAAGTATACTTAACTTAACTGGTTCTTGCTTTGTATTAGGTACTTCAATATGAGTTAATTAGCATTATATGTTATCCAATATATTGATTATACAGATATTTCGCTAAAATGACTATAATATTAGATTAGGGGATATCATTTACTTATCAAAACCAACGATTTCCTGTTCAAGACGTATTTTTTTATCTACCATGTATTGAATAACATCACGAAATTCTTGGTACTCTTCCTTACCTAATAACTCTATTAACTGCTTTTCATGCTCTTTATTGATTGGCATCGCATAATCCTCATAATATTTTAAGGTATTTAAATCCATATACAATGGTTTAAATGGTACGCCAGTCTGACTTCTCAAGTGATGTAAAATCCGAAAGCCACCTAAATCAAGATCACCCCAATGATAAAAGATTAGATGAGGATTAAACTCATGTAACATTTTTAAGAAGCTTCTTATTAACTTATTATGATAACCACCTAAATATATAACCAATTCATTTTGAGGTGTATAGGTATGAAAACTAGTCAAATTCTCAATCGTAATTATTCTGCTAACATCTAATTTGATAATTTCGATATTTTTTAGTAGGTTAGTACTTAAACCAACATCACCAGTTAATTTACTTAAATCAAGAAACTGTTCCCCGCATTTAAAGATACCTGTACCCTTTAAATATACATAGCCAGGATTATCAATGATGTTTTCTTCTGCTAAGTAGTTTGCGTCTAAACCATAAGGTCCGAATTACTTCATAATACTAATAATCTTGTGCTCAATTGTTTCAAAATATTTAGATTGATTAAATAATTTTATACTAAATAGTCTTTTTGGTATTTCTATCTCTTGCTTAAGGATTGCTTCTAGTGCTATAAAGATGTCTTGTGCCAATTTTTGATCATTAAGGCTAAAGTACTTATCAATGCTTTCTCCTTTTTCAAGACGATTAATCAGGTACCTTACAAACTCACTTATCCAGGTAGGATGGTTTTCATACTGTTTTAGGAAGTTAATCATTTGCCTTTCTAATTCTATTTTGCTCGTTCGCTTTAATTCTTTATATATAATATCGACATTATCAATATTTAACTGAATCCGCTCAATTATATTCCCTTCTTCATACTTTTGCCAGTGAATGAAGATTAACCCTTCTTTTTCTAAGTTCTTACATACTTCATTAATTTCAAGTTTTAATTCTACATTAGTAGGATGATAGTAGTCTTTTAAAGTATCAAGATTGAATTTAAAATCTATCTTGCGGTTTACTAGATTTTCCCCCCGAAAGACTTTACTTTTTTCATACTTATCAAGGAGTTTAGTTAATATATATTTTCTATAATCACTCATGTTGAAACAACTCCACATAAGAAGCATTATCATAATGATAGACCATGAGTGTTGTTTTGATAAATGGACTTATTGTCTCAATCTTTTGTGGGGGCGCCGCTAGGATAATCTGTAAGTTTAGTCGATTGAAGAATGTCATCATGCTTTCAATCCGATTATCATCCATCTTATCAAAGGCTTCATCAAACATAATTAACCCGATTGAGTCTTCATAAGCATTGCTATGGTATAATTGGATGAAACTCGCCGCAATCGCAACATAGAAAGGTGTTTGGGTTTCTCCCCCACTCTTCTCTCGACCGACTTGATTATAAGAAGAAGTGTTGTTGTTATTGTGGATAATTTGGATATCGTAATCCATATAAGAGCGATAATCAGTGTATTCTTCTAAGGCTTTTTGCGATTCATCATCACTTATACTAATCCGATCGAATAACTCATCTAACGCTTCTTTGTGTTGATTTCTAAAAGTATCTGAAAAGAGTGTATTACCACCAATATTAGAGCGGTCCATAATCATTTTATAAAACTTCTGTTTAGTTTTACTGATATCCCATTTAAAACGGTATTCATCATTCCCAAAACGAATCCCATTTAAAGCCTCATTTAATTTTGTAAATTCTCTTTGGGCGGTATAAATATATTCTTGTAATTTCGAAATAAACTCATCTTTAAACTGTTCCTCAGCTTTACGTTTTGCATCTCGGATCTTTTCTTCATACTCAATAACTTTACTGTCTCTTAAAAGTCTAGCTTCACGATAATAGGTTTCCATACCCGCAAGTCCTGCTTCGGCACTAAAATCATAATCGCGATTATATTCCCATTGTGCTTCCTTCAATTCACTCAGTTTATTATAAATTTGCGTTTCTAGACCTTTCTTTTGCGATGTAAAGACTTCGATAATCTTCTGGTAATCTCGTTTATAACGGTCAATACTACTTTGATAACGTTTATCAGCTTCCGCTAATAAATGGTTTAACTTTAGGGAGATTTCCCGTAGATTCGCAGTTAAGTTTAAGTATTCCATTTGTAGTCTATTGATCTCATCAGTTAAAACCCGTTTACTGACATTATACTCATTACGTATACTTTCTTGATTATCTTTATCTTTCTGTAAATCTTTAATTTCTTGTTCAGTACTACTAATCTTTAATTGCAAATCTAAGTAAGAGCTACGATCGATTTCCTGCAATTTTTGTTCATATGCTTTTTTCCTAAGTTTATATTCAGCAATCGTTATGAATAAATCACAGTTTTCATAAACATAACTTAAATCCAAACTATCACATAAAGTATACAAAGTATCGAGTTGGTTAAGTTGGTTCGCTAAATCTGTTAACTCTTGAAGGAGAAGTTGTTCTTCTTGTTCTTTCTTTTGAAGTTGGACTTTATATGCTTCTTTTCCAATAAAAGGTTGTTCATAGACATCCTTCTTAATTTGTCTTGCGGTTTTATTCTGGTAAACCATACAGGTTGGCGTAATTGCGATGTTATACTTCTGTATATCGAGAACTTCCTCACATCTTATTACTCTATTGAGTAACATATTCGCATATAACCTAGCATAATGGTGCTCAGTAGATATCATATAAGCTAAACTATCAGGATTAATATCATGATATTCATCTAGTTGTTTTGTATTAACTAAACCTACTGTATGGATATTTAGCGCAAACTTAACTCGTTCATATACTTCTAGGGCTGCATCAAAGTATTCAGGTTCAACAAATAGACTAAACCTTTGCGTATTTAAATAACCTTCAATCGCATTTCGCCATAACTCATCTTTAATATCAATTAGTTCACAGAATATCTTTGGTTCAATATTACTACCATAACGTTTTGATAATTGATTTCTGATTTCTCTCTGTAAGTTAGTAACATACGGAGGATAAATCAGACGTTGTTTATTTAACTCTGTAATCTCACATCTAACTTCTTGGAGATTAGTTCTTACAGTTTCAATTTGATTCTTTAACAACCCCTTCTTTTCTGATATACTGTTACGAAAGGTTTTAATCTCTTGTGATAAATCATTAGTGATTAATCTAAACTCCGTAATATTTTCTCTTGTGATTTTTTGATTCTTAAATTCATAGTATTTAGCTAAACTATTTATATTTAAATTCTTAGCTGATAACTCGCTAATGATTTCAAAACTACTATTAAGTTTCTCAATTAATTTATGCTTTTTCGCTTCGAGATTACTAAGTTGGATTTCAATATCTCTAATCTTGTTTTCTAAATCTTGTACTAATTTAAATGTTTCATTATTGAGCAAGGATATCCTAATTTTATTTAGAAAGTCCTGATTCTCTTCAATTTTTAGTTTAATTGAATTTAGTTTTTGACTAATTGCTTCGATATCGATAATGACTTTATTCAGCTCATTATTCTTTAGATGAGTCTTTTCTTGATTCTGTTCAACTAGGGCTCGTCTAATGATATATTCCTGAATATTGATGTTATTATCTAGTTGAAGGTATTCCTGATAAATGTTATCAATTTTCTCCAAATCATTTAGTTGCAGTTTAACTCTTTCTAAATGTAGTTCAAACTCTTTTAAAGTATTAATATTTTGTTTTAAGTATTCAATTTCTACTTCTTTCTTTTCAAGAAGATAATCATAAACAAAATCTTTGACATTATTAATGGGACGGAAAGCTAATGCTTTTGGTAGTAAAAGCGTAAATCGTTCATTTAATTGTCCAAATCTATGAAGGTAATCATGCCGAGCTTTACTCAAAGTGTCCAAGATTCTAAAATCATATTCTTTTAGTTTCACTTTAAAATTATTGATTTCCCGGGGATGTTTACTATCTTTAAAGAATAAGTTATCATCGATTCTCTTATTCTCAATCCGATAAAATAGCGTTTTAGGTGTTGATAAATCACTTGATGAATCAATCACAACCCCAACAATAAAATAATTGTTTTTCTTTTCATCTAAGAATTCTAAAGCGATGTGACTAGTGACATCACCACTACGGAGATATTGATTAGCATCATGCCCCGTTTTACAACGCACATAACCAATTAAATCCCGTTTCGTCTTTTCATTCGCAGCACTATTAAATTGTTGTTTACCTGCCGTTAAGACATAAAGCATGGCATCGAGAATAGTGGATTTACCGGCACCATTTTCACCAGTTATGAGGGTATTACCTTCGAATATAATTGTTTCATTGATAAAGTAATGCCAATTAATGAGCTTAAGCCTCATCAGTTTCTTCATCTTCTCCACCCCCAAGACGGTAACTATCAAGTTTTTCACTAATTTTCATAATATCATCTACTTTAATAGCCATTAAAATCGTTGGATAAATGATGATTCTCGTATCACCTAAGGCATAATCGCTATCAAGTGGTTCAATTAGATTGTAGCGTTTAAAGAGTCTAATCGTATTCCTTAAAGTGGTTTTATCTAATTGCTTATCACGAATTTTTAAGCTGTCATAACGCACCTTTAACTCTTCAATGTTAATTAAGATGTTTTGTGTTAAAGATACCTCTTTTAATTTTTCTTGATATATTTGTCTAAGAAGTAGTAATAGAATACTTTCATTTAGATTTAAGTTTAAGCGGTTAATGTTACTCAAATTATTTAAATGAATAACACCATAATCTTCATTAATTTCTACTTCCCAGTTAATAT